>BNXT01000131.1 GCA_025999775.1 Bacteroidia bacterium
GTTCATTGTTCATTATTAATTATTCATTATTTCCAATCCTGCAAATCCTAAAATCTTGTAAATCTTGATTCAGACAATTACACGTAGCGCCTCAAAAAATAACCTAAATTACAACTAATCGGAAGAATGTGATAGAATAGACGCAGGGTCTGAGGATTCCAAAAAATCGGCTATTCTATCAAATATTTCTAATATATGGTCTAATTCCGTAGCCCGTAACAGTTCAATGCGCAAGGGCTTAAAATAGGGAATACTATGAAAATAGTTGCTATAGTGTTGCCGCATTTGGCTAATGCCTTTTTTGAGACCTTTCCATTCTATAACATCCAACAGATGCTGTCGGCAAATGTCTAATCGTTCTTGATGGGTTGGAGACGGCAATTTATCGCCGGTTTGGAGGTAATGTTTGATTTCTCGGAATATCCAAGGATTCCCGATACTTGCACGTCCTACAAGGACGCCGTCCACATTGTAACGTTGTTTAACTTCGGCGACACGTTCAGGCGTTTTAATGTCGCCATTCCCATAAATAGGGATGTACATATACGGATTATTCTTGACTTCGCCAATGAGTGTCCAGTCCGCTTCACCGGTATATAACTGCGCTCGTGTCCGTCCATGAATACTAAGCGCGTTAATGCCTACATCCTGTAACCGTTCGGCAACCTCAACAATGACCTTCGACTGTTCGTCCCACCCTAAACGCGTTTTAACGGTAACAGGCACATCAACCGCTTTGACAATCTGTTCCGTGATGCGTAGCATCTTTGGAATATCTTTAAATATACCCGAACCGGCGCCTCGACCGGCAATTTTTTTTACCGGACAACCCCAGTTAATATCAATGAAATCCGGTTTTGCGGCAGCCGCCAAGCGAGCCCCCTCTACCATCGCATCTTCCAGATGTCCATAAATCTGAATACCTAATGGACGTTCGGATTCATCAAAATCAAACTTTTTGAGACTATGTGCGACATTACGTATCACCGCATCAGTTGGTACAAACTCCGTTACTACCACATCGGCGCCCATGCGTTTGCACAACCGGCGAAATGGCGGATTGGTTACATCCTCCATCGGAGAGAGCCACACAGGAAAATCCGTATCGAATAGCATTTTAACGATGGTTTTATCTTAGCAAACGTAGCTCTGTCCCTTCGGCACAGATAAAATAGGTTTCAAGACCCTGTATGCGTTGCGCTAACTGTTGGGCTTGCTGTACGCCAAGTACCATCATTGCCGTAGCCAAAGCGTCGGCACGCCATGCCGTACTGTCTATGACGCTTACACTCAATAAATTATGCTCTGCCGGTTTGCCGGTCTTAGGATCAATGGTATGTGCATAGCGTTTACCATCTTTTTCGTAGTATTTTCGGTAGTTTCCCGAAGTTACAATGGAACGATCTTTTAATTCAATCTTCGTAAATATAGTACGGTCATCGTCCTTGTTCTGCGCCGGCACTTCAATACCTACCACCCAATGCGAACCGTTGGGCTTTTGTCCGTTTGCAATTATTTCACCACCCACATCAATGAGATAGTTGTAAATAGATTGATTTTCAAAAAACTGCGATAGTACATCCGCACTATAGCCCTGTGCTATGGCATTGAAATCGATTTGAATATCAGGTATATCTTTAATAAAACGATTATTCTCAATACGGACTTTTTGATAACCCACCAAACGGAGGTAGTGGGCTATTTTTTCGTCGGTTAGATCCTCCTGCTCTTGATTCCAAAACCCGTATGCTTTGACCAAAGGTCCTACGGTAATATCGAAAGCGCCATCCGTCAATACGGAGATTTCCATGGATTTATGAAACAAATCCTGAAACATCGGACTTAGTTCAATATCGCGATTATGGTTGACGGCATTGATTTCTGAGGCGGTATCCCACAGTGAAGCCACTTTATCAAACGCTTGCAAGATGGAATCCACTTGTGGTTGCAAATTGCGACCCAGCGTATCAAAGTAGGTGATAGCATAGTACGTACCCTGTGCTTCGCCCATAAAATGGACTTCCTGTATCCCAATACGAGAAGAACGCCAATAGTTTGCTAACATAGCAGTGAGTAACGATACTGCACACAGCAGCAAGGTCAGTACAAGCAGACGTTTTTGGGGCAGGGGCTGAGACGTAGTTTGCATGCTTATTCATTTAATTCTATGCACAAATGTACAAAATATTTTGTACATTTGCAGGTTAAATCTTGTGTGTGATTAATTTTTTGTAATTTTGCAGCACAAATTTTGGATATGACACAATCGGATATTGAAAAAATAATAGCACAGGGCGAAGGCGTTTCTATTGAGTTCAAGAAAGCCAAAGAGAAAGTCCCCGCTTCGTTGTACGAAACTGTTGTCAGTTTCGCCAATACGAATGGAGGTGTTGTTCTTTTGGGTGTTGATGACGACGGCGAAGTTTTGGGCATTGCGCCTGAATATAAACCGCAGTTTCTCAAAAACATTGCGACGGCTCTTAATTCCATTGACAATATTAACCCTGTGATGTATTTGAACCCAACGGCGATAGAATATGACGAAAAAATAGTTATCGCCATACAAGTACCTGCAAGTTCGCAAGTTCACGACCATTCGGGTAGAATTTATATTCGCGAATACGAAACGGATATTGATGTTACAGGTAATCAACATAAAATCAGGGAGTTGTTTTTGAAAAAAGGAACAATCTACACCGAAACGCATATCTATCCCGGACTGCAAATGTCGGATTTGGATGAAACGCTGTTTGACAAGGCGCGAAACCTGATTCGCAGTAATCGTGCAGACCACTCTTGGCTGGCGGTTGATAATATGCAAATGCTTCGCGATGCAGTGCTGTATTGGCATGATTATGAGCAAAACAAAGAGGGTTTTACGCTTGCTGCGGCATTGCTTTTCGGCAAAGATTTGACAATTCAGAATTTGCTGCCTGCCTACAAAGTAGAGGCAATGGTGCGTATCAAAAACAAAGACCATTGGGACGACCGTTTGACTTTGCGCACCAATCTGATTGATACTTATCTGCAACTCAAAGAATTTATAAACAGGCATTTGCCCGATAAATTTTTTATGGAAGGCGACCAGCGGGTAGATTTGCGTGATAAGATTTTCAGGGAAGTTATCGGGAATATCATTGCCCACCGCGAATACACCGATGCCACGGCTACCGAATTGATTATAGAAGAAGATGCTGTCAGAACGCTGAATCCGAATAATCCTTGGTTCAACGGCATAATGGATTTGGACAATTTCAATCCGCACCCCAAAAATCCCAATCTACGCAGATTTTTTACAGCATTAGGTTGGGCAGACGAAATTGGATCTGGTATCCGAAATACGAAAAAATATCTGCCGTTTTATGTTGAAAACGCAAAGCCGGTTTTCATTGACGAACCGTTGTTTAAAACCATTATTCCGTTGGAGCGTTACACGATGTCCGGTTTTACCCGCGAATGGTTTGATTGGTTGGAGTTAGACCAAAAATGGTTGCCCAAACTGACAGATTCATTGAAAAATATTGAGATTGACGGACAGCTTCAAAAGATGAGTTGGGAAGAGCAAATCTCATATCTCGTACCAAGTTGGATTGAAAAAGTGACTAAGTTGCCGAATAAAAAGGATACAAGTCAAGATGAAAAAGGGTACAAGTCAAATGAAATAATCACTAAGTCCACAAAGGGGAATAGTATTGATAATCAATTAGATGGAAAATTAGACTCACTAAGTCAGATTGAAAAAATCACTAAGTTGCCCAACAAAAAACTTCAATACCTAATTGTCATTTTATTGATTTCCGGCGTTAACACGACAATAGATGAATATGTCGAAGTGTTTTCTTTCAGAGATAGGAGTTTTTTCAGGCGAAACTATATCAAGCCATTGGAATCTCTTGGTTTTATTCAAAAAACCAACCCCGACAAACCTACGGCTTCCAATCAAAAGTACCTGATTACCGAAAAAGGCAAACGATTTTTAACAGGAAAGATTTTTTAAGGTGTTATTCTAATTTGCAAACTTAAGGTTAGGGAGATGTTGATAGAACATGCTTTTCTTATTGCTATTTAGTAACCAATCTATTGCATTTACTTGTTTTACTCCGTTGTGGCTGTTGTTTTAGTAGATATTCTTTACGCTGCAAAGATACTAAAATTCCTCAAACTTCACAATATTTACAAGTTTGAGGAATTTTATTTCGAATAGTATTTTTCAATTCCGCCAAAGCCTATTATTATCTTATTGTCTTTCGTTTTACTTCTGAAATGGTTTAGCCGCTTCTCAAATTCTTCCGGTCGTATCCTTGCTGCTTCAATGTATGCAATTCGGATACGCTTATAGG
>BNXT01000132.1 GCA_025999775.1 Bacteroidia bacterium
TCTGTGAATAAAACATCAAGCTTTAATTCATTACAATTAGCAAATCTGTTTCAGGAGACAGATTTGTTTGAATTTGCAGAACCTAATTTTTTTATCGAAAACGCATTGCTATCCGATGATCCTTTGTATGATAACCAATGGGCATTAAACAACACGGGTCAGTCGGGCGGTACTGCTGGTGTGGATATTAAAATCGAACAAGCCTGGTCTATAACGCAAGGAAATCCAAGTATTCGAGTGGCAGTAATTGACTATGGTGTCGAATCAACACATCCGGATTTATCGAGGAATCTTGTATCAGGCTTTAATGCCACTTCTTATACTCTTACTTCAAGCGGATTGTTGGGGACTGCTTACAGCCATGGTACCATGTGTGCCGGTATTATTGCCGCTGTCAAAGACAATGATACAGGAATTGCCGGGGTTGCACCCAATTGTAAAATTCTACCAGTAGTCGTTTCTTTTACGGAAACTCAGGAGTGTGCTAACGGAATTCAATGGGCATATCACGAATCCTATGGAAATGCAGATGTCATCAGTAATTCATGGATAGCTACTCCATCTACAGCTATTACCAATGCAATAAACAACGCCACCTCTTTTGGCAGAGGCGGAAAAGGCTGTGTAGTAGTCTTTGGTTCAGGCAATAGTAATACATCTGTTAATTATCCTGCCTCTCTTCCAAATGTTATCGCCGTTGGAGCAGTTGATAGGTGTGGTATTAGATCCGGAAAAACAGGTTTTGTGACACCTAATCCTTGCGATCCTTGGAGTGATAGTCATGGTAGCTGCTATGGTGCGAATTTAAATGTTGTAGCGCCAGGGTCTAATATCCTAACAACAGTTAATGGTGGAAATCAAGCTACTTTTGATGGAACATCAGCTGCTTGTCCGCATGTTGCTGGTGTAGCAGCATTAATGCTCAGTGTTAACCCCGATCTATCTCAATCAGAGGTTCGCAGAATTATTGAAATAACTGCTCAAGAAGTTGGCGGATATACCTATACCACAGACCCTGCTCATCCCAATGGCACGTGGTATGAAGAAATGGGTTACGGCTTAGTGGATGCAGATATGGCAACAAAAATGGCGGCATTAACTGTGACGGGAACGTCGGACATAATTTGTGATACCTGTACAACTTTTACGTTATCTAATTTTAGCGCTCTCCCTGCAGGCGCAACGGTATCATGGACAACGAGTTCCGGGCTTTCTTTAACGGTAATCTCCGATTCTGTCGTCTCCGTGTGCAATACGTACCCTGTCTCTTTGCATAAAAAATGGATACAACCAACAATCACATTTAACGGCATAGCCTACGTAGTTCCTGCCAAAGCCTTTTCTCTTGGCACTGTGCCTATAGCAAGTTACATACACTCCGTGCATAATGATGATTTTGTTAGATCCGGTGATGAGTTTACAGATGAATTGACGTATTTGTTAGATCCCATACCTGAAGTTAATGATCATCATATTGTCTTCGGTGAATGGCGAGAACATACGTCAGGCTCAGTGATGTTTACCGGAGAACCTTATCAGGACGGCATTTGCGACTGTCTGGTAAGAGATGTTATGATTCTCAGTTTTGTAGGTACTGTTGCGTATGTAGAAGCACGACTACAGAATAATTGCGGATGGAGCGATTGGGGCGTAATTGTTTATAATAAACAAGGCGGTAGTACAAGTACAATTCCATGTGGTGACAAAGACAGCGACTGTGAACCAGAAGAGGATGATTGCAGTGATGGATGTTAACAATAAAAAAAATAGTGTATCTTTGCCCCAAAACTCAAATTTATAATTAACGTATTATATTTAGCTGTAAATTCAATATCATGAAAAAGAAACCTTCAACGCTCGTCAATATGATTGTATCCCTGACGTTAATATCAGGGCTTGCGGGTTTGTGCTTGGGCGCTGTGTACAGCGTTACCAAAGACCCTATCGATCAGGCTAAATTAGCCAAACAAGCAGAAGCTATTAAAGCCGTCTTACCTCCTTACGACAGCCTGTGTGAACCGCAGGTCATAGCTGTAGCCGGCGGCAATGTTACACTCCATAAAGCGTACAACGGCGCTGAATGGGTCGGCACCGCTGTGAATACCTTCTCAAAACAAGGCTTTAGCGGCGAAATACGACTGATGATCGGCGTGCTACCCGACGGCTCCATAAAGGACATCAATGTCCTCGAACATCACGAAACACCAGGGTTAGGCGACAAAATGGACATAAAAAAAAGCAATTTCTCTGTACAGTTTCGGGGCAAAAATCCCGCTACGTTTAACCTTAAAGTAAAAAAAGATGGCGGCGATGTGGACGCTATCACGGCGGCAACTATTAGCAGTCGCGCCTACTGCGACGCCTTACAACGTGCCGTTACCGTCGCTCAAAACTAACCTCTAAAGATTACCCTAACACTATGAATAACAACATTAGAACTCTAACTAACGGATTACTCAAAGAAAATCCCATATTTGTACTCCTTTTGGGTATGTGCCCTACCTTAGGCGTAACAACATCAGCTATTAATGGCATGGGCATGGGCTTAGCGACTGCCTTTGTACTTATGCTGTCTAACGTGTTTATCTCTGCACTTAAAACACAAATACCGGACAAGGTACGTATCCCGGCATTTATTGTCATCATTGCCTCCTTTGTTACGGTTATTGATTTGGCGATGCAAGCCTACGTACCTGCTTTACACGGACAATTGGGCGTTTTTATACCGCTCATTGCTGTAAACTGTATTGTATTGGGACGTGCCGAAGCCTTTGCTGCTAAAAACACCGTTTTTTCAAGCTTATTAGACGGTGTCGGGATGGGATTGGGCTTCACGCTTGCGTTGACACTATTAGGCGGCATACGTGAACTATTAGGGAGCGGCGCCTTGTTTGACCACAAATTCATTGCGGGTGACGGTATTCTCATCTTCGTACTCGCCCCCGGCGCTTTCATCGCTCTGGGATTTCTCATCGCTTTAATTAATCACCTTAGAAGAGTTAAATAGTTATGGAATACATTCTAATTATCATCACCGCAGTCTTTGTTAATAACATCGTTTTTTCGCAGTTTCTTGGTATATGTCCGTTTTTGGGCGTATCCAATAAAATCTCGACATCCTTAGGCATGGGCGCTGCCGTCATCTTTGTCATGACGCTCGCTACACTCGTAACCACATTGGTACAGCAATACCTACTGATTCCAATGAATTTGGAATTTTTACAAACTATCTGTTTTATCTTAGTCATTGCCTCTTTGGTACAAATGGTGGAAACCATTCTCAAGAAAATCAGTCCGTCTCTTTATCAGGCATTGGGAGTGTTTTTACCACTCATCACGACCAACTGCGCCGTGTTGGGTATCGCTATTTTAGTAACACAAAAAGACATGAACATGCTGATGAGCGTCTTTTATGCGACTGCCAACGCTGTGGGCTTCACGTTAGCGTTGATCATTTTTGCAGGCATACGCGAACAGTTGGAGTTTTCCCGCATCCCCAAAGGTATGAAAGGAACCCCAATCATACTTGTTACAGCCGGTATCTTGGCGCTCGCATTCATGGGCTTTAGTGGATTAGTGTAGTTTGTTGTCCGTTGTTTACTTAAATTTTGTACCTTCGCACATATTATGAGGGTAAAGTCGAACACAATTCCGGATCGTCCTAAACTGTGGACAGGCAGCTATATCAATGTATGTATTGCTAATTTTTTAATAGCTTGCTCTTTTAATCTGCTGATGCCTTCCTTGCCGTTATACATCACCGAACAACTGCATGTTGCACAAACGAAAACCGGTATCGTATTGGCTTCTTATACATTAGCATTACTGTTTGTACGTCCGTTTTCCGGCTATCTTGTTGATTTGTATTCACGTAAAAAGGTACTTCTCATTGCATTTATTTGCTATGTCTGTATATTTTTCGGTTATTTTTGGGCAACAACCGTACTATTATTGGTCATCATTCGATTTATTCACGGTGCAATATGGGGTGTTGCTTCAGTGGCTAATAACACGCTTGCTATTGACGTAGTGCCAAGTAGTCGCCGTGCAGAAGGGATCGGCTTTGCCGGTACCTTCATGAATTTAGCCATGGCTATTGGTCCGTTTATTGCTATCCATATCTACCATACACAAGGCTTTCAACACTTGATTGGCTACGCTATTGGTATGGGATTGTTAGGTATCCTCGCCGTTTCCTTCATCAAAGCTCCTGTATATCCGAAGTCGGGGATAAAGAAAATCTCCTTAGACCGCTGTTTTCTGTTCCCTGCATGGAGCATCTTTCTGAATCAACTCCTCCCCTGTTTTGCATGGGGTACGGTGGGAGCTTT
>BNXT01000133.1 GCA_025999775.1 Bacteroidia bacterium
TGATAGTATTTTTGTGGAAACGAATCATTCTAACTTCCTTTTTGAGTTACCCAATTCGCATCCAACGACACGCAATACCGGTTTTTTATCGGCGACCATTCTGTCGGATGATTTGCATGCCGGCATGATTAGCAGCGCTGATGCTTCGTTAAAATCCATGTCGGTCAAAGTTGAGACTTCCAATGTGCTGGATACCACTCAAATTCCCGGTATTTTATTGAGTTTTGTTTCAAAACAGTTGCAAGCCTCTATGGACGATACCATGTCCGTTGCTATTGTTAATCCTGATCTTACGCTCTCGCTTTCTCCACAACGGCGTAATGCAGGCAAACCACGTATAAAAGTGGATTACAAAGGGGATAAATTAGATGCCGGTATGGGGCATGCTCTCACTGCGGCGGTGGAGAAGTTGGCTATCAATGCGACCGTTACCTACGATAGCGACAAAAAAGAACTTATCGAACAATTTATGCCGCGCGGTAATGTGAACGTTCAAAATGCACATATCACCATGTTGGATATGCTACCTTATCCAATGGATATTTCTACCCTAAAAATGGAATGTACCCCACGCCAATTTATCATCGAAAAAGCAAGTATCAAATTGGATAAGTCCGACTTTCAACTATCGGGACAATTGGACAATATTTTGCCTTATTTCAGAAAAGATTCTATTCTTAGAGGGGTCTTTGATTTCAACTCCGATAATATAGATATTGGTCAATTGATGGCGCTCACCAGTGGTATGGGCGAGGAGGATTCCCTACAAATGGTCAATGAACCGCAGCCTGCCACAACAGACACCGCAACTACCGTTGAAGACCCTTTTATGGTACCTAAAGGCATTGATTTTGTCTTGCGTACCAACATCAAACAAGCGACCGTGGGCAACAATGTCTTTAATAAAATCAAAGGGGATGTACGCGTGCACGACGGTCTTTTGGTTTTACAAGACCTAAGTCTTACCTCTCCGGCGGCAACGATGCAGCTTACTGCTATGTACCGTACACCACGGAAAAACCACCTGTATGTTGGATTTGATTTTCACTTAATGCAAATAGAGATCAGCGATTTGTTGGGTATGATACCCGATTTGGATACGTTGATGCCCATGCTTCGCTCTTTTGGCGGAAAAGGTGAGTTCCATATTGCCGCAGAAACTAACTTGGATTCGGCTTATAATCCAAAAATGTCAACACTATTGGGTGCAGCGTCTATTTCAGGACAGGATTTGGTTCTGATGGATGGTGAGACATTTAGTGAAATTGCTAAGATGTTGCGTTTCAATAAGAAAGCTGAAAACAAAGTGGATAGCCTATCAGCAGAATTTACGATATTTAGAAAAGAAATTGACGTTTACCCATTCCTTCTTGTAATGGATAAATACAAGGTGGTTGTAGCTGGACAACATAATTTGGATATGAATTTTAAATACGACATATCCATTGTGGATAGTCCGGTGCCATTTCGTATTACAGCAGAGGTACAGGGAAATATGGATAAGTTAGGGTACAAACTCGCCAAGTGCAAGTATCCTGATTTTTATCGACCTGCCTATCAAGGAAAAGTAGAGAACAAACAACTGCAATTGCGGCAGCAAATCCGCGAGTCCTTGGTAAGCAAGGTGGCAACGAACTAATTATAGTTTTTCTTTAATCGCGCTAACTGCTTGTTGCAAGCCATTAAGATTGGTACCCCCGGCGGTTGCCATGAACGGTTGTCCTCCGCCACTGCCCGCAATATATACACCCACTTCCCGAATTATTTTAGACGCATTCAATCCTTTAGCGACCACTTCATCACCCAGCGTTAACGTCAGCGTTATCTTTTTGTTTGCACGCAAGGATGCGATGAACACAAGATTAGGCAAGAGTTTCCGAAAATCAAACGACAGTTGTCGCACGACATCTGCCGACAGCGTATCGTCATGCAGTTCAATGATTTTGTAGGTTTTATAGGTTGTCACTTGATTAACCAAGTCGGTTGTCAGACGTGCCACTTGTTGTTGCGTCAACGTTTCTATATGTTTTTTTAGCGTATCTCTTTCTTCTATTAGCTTATGCACCGCCGCCGTTACATGGGGGTCATTAACCAATGTTTGCAGGTTCTTCAAGGTTTGTAGCGACTGTGCTATATAGGTTTCTGCTTCTTTACCGGTAATTGCTTCAATCCGTCGTACGCCTGCGGCGATAGCGCTTTCTGACACGATGATAAAACTGCCTATTTCACCGGTACTGCCCGCGTGCGTACCGCCACAAAACTCGATGGAATCGCCATATTTAACCACTCGAACATAGTCGCCATATTTTTCGCTGAACAACGCCATAGCGCCTATTTGGCGCGCTTGTTCAATCGGCATACGACGATCCTCTTCCAACGGGAGGTTGCGACGTATCATCTGATTGACCTGTTGTTCCACTAAGCGGAGTTCATCGTCGGACAGTTTCTGAAAATGAGAAAAGTCAAATCGCAATGATTCGGGTTTCACTAATGATCCTTTTTGTTCCACGTGCGTACCAAGTACCGCTCGCAGCGCCTTGTGCATGAGGTGTGTTGCCGTATGGTTTCGCATGGTCGCACGACGTGCTTGCGTATTGATTTTCGCTGTAAACAGACCTGTAATATCTTCCGGTAGAGTGTCTGCAAGATGAATAGTCAGGTTGTTTTCCTTTTTTGTATCCGAAATAACGGTTTCTCGTCCCACGCCATCCTGTATTACGCCGCTATCGCCGACTTGTCCGCCACTCTCCGCATAAAACGGTGTCTGATCGAATACCAATTGATAGAACGTTTTATTTTTACCTGTTACTTTGCGATATTTGAGAATGTGTATCTTCGCTTCTGCGGTATCATAGCCCACAAATTGAGTTTCCGTAATAGGCAATAGTTCAATCCAATCGTCAGTTTCGACATTAGAGGCATTACGCGACCGTTCTTTTTGCTGATTCAGGTATATCTCATAATTTTTAATATCCACATCCATACCCTGTTCTTTGGCTATCAATTGTGTCAAGTCAATAGGAAAACCGTAGGTATCAAATGCTTCAAATGCGTCTTTGCCGGCAATAGTCTTTAGTCCCTGCTCTTTATTCTTAGCAATAATCTGATCCAAGAGGTGAATACCTGTATCTAATGTTCTTAAAAATGCTGATTCTTCCTCCAAAATCACCTTGTAGATAAGGTCTTTTTGTCGTGATAATTCATCGAATTGTGTGCCCATTTCTTTAACCAGAGTGTCCACCAGTTCGCACATAAACGGGGTTTTAAAGCCTAAGAATGTATAGCCATAGCGTACCGAGCGGCGCAGTATTCGGCGGATAACATAACCTGCTTTATTATTGGACGGCAATTGTCCATCAGCAATAGCAAAACTTACGGCACGCAGGTGGTCTGCGACTACGCGCATGGCTACATCGCTTTGTGTATTTTCTCCATAGTGTTTACCTGCCATTACTGCAAGGCGCTGTATAATCGGCTGAAACACGTCTGTATCATAGTTCGATTGCTTACCCTGCAAGACCATACACAGTCGTTCAAACCCCATACCTGTGTCAACGTGCTTATGCGGCAGTTCGACCAAACTACCATTTGCCATGCGATTGTATTGCATAAACACTAAATTCCAAATTTCTATAACATGAGGATGTCCCTGGTTCACCATTTCTCCGCCGGGGGTCTTCGCTTTTTCAGCGGCGCTACGGATATCTACATGTATTTCCGAACACGGTCCACAGGGTCCCGTATCACCCATTTCCCAAAAATTATCTTTCTTAGATCCCAGTATAATACGGTCTTCTGCAATGAATGTTTTCCAATAGTTATACGCTTCGTCATCTTTGCTAAGCTGTTCCGTGTCATCGCCGCCAAAGATAGTAACATACAGGCTGTCTTTGGGGATTTTATAGACCTCTGTCAGTAGTTCCCATGCAAAAGCGATAGCCTCTTTTTTGAAGTAATCGGCAAACGACCAGTTACCCAACATCTCAAACATCGTATGGTGATAGGTATCGTGCCCCACTTCTTCAAGGTCGTTGTGTTTACCTGACACACGCAGACATTTCTGGCTATCTACTACCCTCTTATGCTGTATGGGTGAATTACCGAGAAATACGTCTTTAAATTGGTTCATTCCTGCATTGGTAAACATCAATGTCGGGTCGTTTTTCACAACCATGGGGGCGGATTCCACAATATGGTGTTGCTTGGATGCAAAAAACTCCAAAAATACTTTTCTGATTTCATTAGCGGTCATTCAACGTACATTTAAGATTGAACATAAAACGTTTGATTCACGTAGTTTGCAAGGTAACAACCTTTACTTTGTGA
>BNXT01000134.1 GCA_025999775.1 Bacteroidia bacterium
TAGTTAAATGGGGTCAGAGTTCCGAATCTCTTGTTCGGTCACAAGAATTTAATATAAAAGATTGCAATATCTTTATTTTAAAGACTACTAATCCGTACCTTAGTTCAATAAATACAAGTGTGTATGTTTTTGAACAAGAGGGTGAAATTTGGAAATTAATAACAGGTACAAAAAACATAATGTTCGAGGATATTAACATAAGAGTTGATAACGAGCAAGATAAAATAATATTTGAAACAAAACCCAGAAAAATAGGAGAGTTGCCTTTTTCAAAGTTAGGATTAGATTCAAAGCAAAATAAAAAAGAGCGATGAACCATACTCTGCGCCTCATTCAACTTGATACGGTTGATTCTACCAATACCTACGCCAAGCAGCATATCCTTAGCGGAAAAGCACAACATAACGATGTTATCATAGCGCAAACTCAAACCCATGGGCGCGGTCAAAACCAAAACCAATGGATTGCAGAAAGCGGTCAAAACCTTACGTTTTCAATTGTCATCACACCTAAAAATATTCTGCCAAATCAACAGTTTCTAATCAGTCAGGCTGTGGCGGTAGGCATCGCTGAATATCTGAAAGCAAATATTTCAACCCAAACGGTTACTATCAAATGGCCCAACGACCATTACGTTGACCTCAATAAAATTTGCGGCACACTTATTGAAAACAGCATCTTTGGCAATACCTTAACGTATTCAATCATCGGTATCGGACTGAATGTAAATCAAACGCACTACGCAGAAAACGTCCCAAACCCAATATCTCTGCAATCTATCACGGGTAAGATTTATGATTTGCACAGTGAACTCAACAATCTATTGCAGTTTATTTTCGACCGCTTGGAACAACTCTACAACGGACACTTGGAAGCCCTACAGAGCGAGTATTTACAGAACTTGTTATTTCTTAATCAATGGCGCCATTATATCTATAATACGATGACGATAGAAGCCCAAATTACGGGCATAACAGAATATGGTTTATTGCAAATCAAGGACAAATCGGGTAGCGTCTTCAGCGTGAACAACAAGGAACTGGTCTATCTGTTCTAAAACAGCTGTTGCAAGAGGTTTCTCGAAAATACCATACAGCGCAGAACCGCTACCGCTCATGGAGGCATAGACGGCGCCAACTTCGTAAAGCATGGTTTTTAATTGTTGTAACTGTGGATACTGTTGGAATACGGAAGTTTCAAAATCATTGATGATACAGTCTTTCCACTGCCAGATGTCTATCTTGTCAATAAAACGTAAATCAAAGGGCGCTTTGTGCGGTTGCACGTGAGTGTAGGCATCTGCCGTCCGGACATGCACGGCAGGTACTATCAGTACTAATTGATAGTTTGATAAATGGAGGTTGATAGGTTCAAAAATATCACCTCGTCCGTGCGCAAACGTCGTGTGATTAGTAACGAAAAACGCACAGTCGCTGCCCAGTTTCTTTGCGTAATTTTGCATAGCCTCTACCGACAAATGCAGTTGAAATTTATTGTTCAACAGCTTGAGCATGAACGCGGCATCAGCGGAACCGCCACCTAAACCTGCTCCAAAAGGGATGTTTTTTTGTAGAAAAATACGAATCGGAGGAATGGCAAAATCCGACTTCAATAGCGTTAGAGCCTTCACTATCAGGTTATTATCGGCTTTGCAATCTATCGGCGTTCCATAGTTGACAAACTCAAAATCACCGATAGTATCCGTAGTTTCAATGATTTCAATGGCATCATACAACGGAATGGCGGTCATGATGGTTTCTATAGAGTGAAAGCCATCCGGACGTTTTTCTGTAATGAAAAGACCGATATTAATCTTGGCGTTGGGGAAGTTTATCATACATATTACGATTCGGATTAGCGTTAGGCTTGATTTTTAATATAGGGAGAAGACTGGCGATAACAGCGATAATCATGACTATAATGAATACGGTGATAAAATCTTGGGACTGAATTTGTACGGGATAGGCATTGACAATAAACCCTTCGCCCTCATTACCCAATCTAAGTAATCCAAACCGTTGTTGCAACCATGTTATGCCGCTTCCAACAAGTAATCCAATGCTTCCGCCAAGAAAAGAGACCATCAATCCCTCGAAGAAAAACAATGTTCGGATTTGGCGTAAAGTAGCGCCCATGCTCTGTAATATGGCGATGTCTCGGCGTTTGTCGTAAATCAATAAAAATAACGACCCAACCATTGTAAACGTCCCGATAAGTAGGATAAACGACAGTATCGTGATGGTCATCAACCGCTCGGTTTGAACCGTTTTAAAGTACAGTTCGTGCTGCTGTTCCTGTGTCAGAACAACAAACTCATCGCCGAGCATGGATTGTAAGGTCTTTTGAACGGTTTGTGGATTACTCTTATCCGAGAGTATGATTTCGATAGCAGAAATTTCGTCTTCGGCATCCAGCAATTCACGTGCAAACTGTAAATGCGTTATGATGTACTTGATATTGTATTCCTGAATGGACGAAAAACATCCTACAGGTAGAGCATAAGCACGTTGAAAAGCATTATCCGACAAAACATTGATAGTTTTACCTCGATTGGGAGCATAAAATTCCACCGGTGAAGGGGAGTGTAGATTGATTTCCAAATTATCATGTACGCCTTGTGCCAATACGGTTGTTGCTCTTGTGTACGCCGGATGCTTAGCATCCATTTGTGCGCTCAAAAGATAGATGCCATCTGTAAGCAGTGGCTCGACAATATGCTTGAAATCATCGTCCACGCCTTTAATAACAGCTATTTGTTGATTATCGCCATACCGTAGCAACACAGACTCTTCAATAGTCGGGATACAATATAAAACGCCGTCAATAGCTTGTAATTGCGATAAATCGACCTCGTCAGCAAAGAAATATTTGCCTTGTTTGGCTTGTATCTTAAGGTCAGGATCAAAACTACCGTATAGATTAGCTACTAAGCCGCTAAGTCCGTTAAACACCGATAATACGATGAACAATGCTGCGGTACCGACGATAATACTGACCACTGATATGCGTGAAATCCAATTTACCAAGCGTGTTTTTTGTGCAAAAAGGTAGCGTCTGGCGATAAAAAATGACAGCTTCATAGATTAGACAGCAATTGGTCAATACGGTCAATACGATCTAACGTATCATCAATAAAGAACTGCAAATCCGGTGTAATACGGAGTTGATGTTTAATGCGCATCCCAAGTAAGCGACGAATTTCTTGTCGTTTTTGTTTTATTTGTTTGAGTACGGCGTCTTTATCTTTTGTTGGGAAAATACTCAAGTTGACGCGTGCTATGGACATATCAGAGGTGATATTAACACGTGTAACGCTAATCATCGTACCGGTGATAACGATCTCACGAAGAAAAATATCTGCAAGGTCTTTTTGCAGTAAGCTATTTATTTTTTGTTGCCGAGTAGTTTCCATTCTGCGTGCTTAGGTCAAAAGGTTATGCTGCGTTAAGATTTCTTTCACTTGGTCAATGGTCAGTCCCGAAATTTGGGCTATTATTTCCGGAGGGATGCCGGCACGGTGGCTGTTTATCGCCACCTCTATTTCTTTTTCGGCTTTGCCCTCTATTTTGGCAGTTTTTATGGCGCTGTCCCAGCCTAATTTGAGGTCAATTGCCTTGTCGTAAGAGCGCTGCTCGGCTGGCGACAAGCTGTCGTAATCCAATATCGCACGCACTTTGTCTAAACCTAATGCCGTGAAATTGTCCTCAACCTTGTTGTTTTTCAGGTAATAAATCCACTCGTCAAGCGTGTTCGTGGCTATATCGTTGAAATTCGTTACGTCCAGCAAGTAGTATTCAGGATGCAAATCACCTGCCTCTATCTTGCCAAAAGCCTTTTGTTGAGCAGGAGTGAGCGTCAATATCTTGCCCGTATGCACACCCTTGAAATTGGTTTTGCCGTGATAAATATACTCGTCATCATTATGAAACTCTTTGAAAAAAATAATACTGATAGAGTATATCTTTCTTATTTTTTCGTATGGATTACCCTTTTTGATGAAGTCAAAAATGTTGCGGCTAACCCCAAAAAGCACGCGCAGCAAGTAATCTATTTCAAACTGATACTGTACCTCAATTATCATCAACTCGCCATTCTCCTCCTCAGCAAGAATATCTACGCGCGTTTGCTTGTCGTCCATTTTATCTTGTTGGCTTTCACCTTCGGGAATGTTTTTGACCTTGATGCGTCTGCCTAACAATTCGCTCAAAAAACCCTCCAAAATATCGTAGTTGGTTTTTTGGCGTAGCAGCCGCTTGAGCGCGTAGTCAAACGACAATACGCGGCGCGGTTCTTTGATATTGCGTGAATCGGACATAATAATGTATC
>BNXT01000135.1 GCA_025999775.1 Bacteroidia bacterium
CGAATTAGTCAATATGCCCAATCGAGGAAGGTTAAATCAGGCACTTTTTAGCAAGAAGGAGAAGAAAGTCAAAATACTATTCAAAAAAAGTGGAAATGTTGAAAATATCTATACTCCTATTGATGCATCATCGAAACAGAACGCTATATATACTTAATTAGCAATGCCAAAAGATTTTACCAATTTTTTGGTTATTAAAGAAAAAAAATGTAACTTTGCTACAATGTTGTAGCGTTTGCAATATTCCTTAAATCTAAAATCCATGAAAAAAAATCTTTTACTCTTAATTTGCTCTACTTTACTGGCTTTATTGACATTATCGGCGCAAAATAAATACACCTTGGGTAGTGTTGATTCATTGCCTTCTGCTATTATTTTTCTCTCTACGCCCCCTCAACCCGGTAGTATTGATTTTGCCCGCGACTCTGTTCACTATGTAAAAAATCGTTCGCTCAAAGGCGCAGAACGATGGAGCCAAGCCTACGAAGATGCCGCTATCTTGAATGATGCCGATAATTGGGTGAACCTATACGAAAAAGAAATTGGCATTACCATTTCTAAGGAGAAAACGCCCGCTCTTTATAGTTTGCTTATCCAGTCTGAACCTTATTGGAAAGCCGCTTACAATCCCGCCAAGAAACATTTTGCGCGGGTGCGTCCATTTATCTATTTTAACGAACCTGCCGGCAGTACCTGCGATCCTGCGGATGAACCTAATTTGGGCAATTACCTATCCTACCCTTCGGGACATACCGCCTACGGCTGGAGTATTGCTCTTATTCTGTCCGAAGTTTTTCCCGAAAAACAAAGCGAACTTTTTAAACGTGCCTTTGACTACGGATATTCAAGAGTGATTTGCGGTGTTCATTGGTTGAGCGATGTAGAAGCGGGCACTACCGTTGCCACCGCCACTATCATCTATCTAAATACGCGTCCGGCTTTTGTGAACTTGCTTAATAAGGCACGAGCCGAAGTGAAGAATTTACGATAATTGAGATTGTTACATTTAATACCTTTACAATGATGGTTCTTCGGACAGAACATTTAATGAAAAAATATGGGCGACGTCTCGTTGTAGATAATGTCGATATTGAAGTCAGACAAGGAGAAATTGTTGGACTTTTAGGACCTAATGGAGCGGGGAAGACGACCTCGTTTTACATGATCGTTGGCATGATTCGACCTTTGGAAGGGCGCGTCTTCTTAGACGATACTGACATTACGGACATGCCCATGTACAAACGGGCACAAAACGGCATTGGTTACCTTGCACAGGAAGCATCGGTATTTCGCCATTTATCCGTTGAAGATAATATCAAAGCCGTATTGGAGTTTACCGCTTTAACAGCTTCCGAACAAAACGACCAGTTAGAGCAGCTCTTGACCGAGTTTGGGCTGCAATCTATCCGTAAAAACAAGGGTATCCAGCTATCGGGTGGCGAACGTCGCCGCACCGAAATTGCCCGTGCATTGGCGGCTAACCCAAAGTTTGTGCTGTTAGACGAACCTTTTGCCGGCATTGATCCGATCGCTGTTGAGGATATCCAAAATATTGTTGCCCAACTCAAAACCCGCAATATTGGTATCCTAATCACCGACCACAATGTCCACGAAACACTCTCTATCACCGATAGAGCTTATATGCTTTTTGAAGGGAAAATCTTTATTTCAGGTAGCGCCGAAGAATTAGCCAATAACCCCGAAGTACGAGAGCACTACTTAGGCGCTAATTTTCAACTTCGAAACTAAGCATTGACTTCGGAAACACGTCGGTTTTGGTCTTCGGACGTAGTGCATCTTGCCACGTAAATCCGGTTAATATCCGGTCTTCGACAGGAAGTTCGCTTTCGGGAAACATGCTACCGTCATCCGGCTTCAAATAACGAATAGACTCAATCCGTTGCTCCGATAAGTGCATCGTCATCTCTTTCGCATTAACTTTGAGAATACCTATCAACGTGCTGTCTTTTTCGTCTATAACATAGTAAAGCGTTTCTACATCGTGCATAATATCCACACGTTCCAACTGCGAACTATCGTTGAAAAAGCCTTTCAGCGTTTGTCCTTTCAGTTGGTTAAACTGTGTTGTATCAAAGCCTTGCGATATGACAAACGCATGATTACTCAAATTCATTGTTTGCGGCTTTTTATTGGATAGAAACAGGATAATACTGTCGCCCGTGATTTGATCGCTGTTTGACCACAAAATAGGGTTTTGATACATCCGCATTGTAGAATCGCCTGCCACATAGCACAGGGAATCACAACACCCTTGCATATCCTGCCGAAAGAACCGAACGCCATGGTACGCCTGTATCACCTGCATCGTTTCCGTCGAATCATACGTCAGATACAAGGTATCCGAATTAAAAAACAGCGTATCAGCATCACTCATCATCATGCCTAAAACATTTTTGGTAAATAACGCATTACCCAATTTGCGTTGATTCAAGGCATAGTCGCAATACACCGTCATGTCACGAACACTATCTATCATCACCACGTGGCTCATAGCCTCGCCATACTCGTCTTTCATACGGTAGTAGATAGTATCGCCGTAGAGCTTTTGGTCTGATGTTTGCACAAAAGCGTTTTGATAGAGCCATGCCACCTCCGTTGGAGCGTGATACCAACCCTGCTCGCAATACATGTAGTTCTCATCAGCATACACTTTGGTAGGACTGAAAAAATGTACGGTATCATCCAGCATTTTCAGCGTATCGGTATAGATGGTGTAACGCGGATGAGTGATAACCACGTCCGTTTTACAGTAAAAAGCCCCTGTTTTTGTATGCGAATGACCTATTTTACTGACCAAAACCGTAGAATCCGTACGCACTTCACCACCGGTGTAATACGACGCAATTTCGTTGGCATCATCGTAGAATAGTTTATCGGTAAACAGCTGTGTTTTCTTATCTTTACTGGTATAAATCACATCTTCGTTGACGATGATAAAATCCTGATTAGGGTCATTGTATAGTTCCTTACCGGAAACGGTTGATTTGTCTTCAAGACGAATGCGCAGGTTGCCTCGTGCAAAGACTTCGCTGGTCTGTCGGTTTTGTTCGGCATAATCACAATGGATAACAAGCTTATCAATAGTGATGACAACCTGTTGGTCAAAAACAATAAATCCGGGTTTCGTCGGATGACTACGTGAAGTTACCGCTTGTGCCTGCACTCTTCGTCCACGCGCCATACTATCATACGTGCATAAGCACACCAAACAGACGAAAAAACAGAGCGTTTTCTTCATGTGCAGAAGCTTCAAATCCGATTTTAACGGTAGATCGTTTGTACTCTATCCGGTCCCACCGACACCATGCTCACCCTAATGCCCATTTGAGATTCAACGTACTGTACATAGTCTTGCAATGCTTGTGGGAGTTGCTCGTAAGCGCTTGCTACATTCAAGGGTTGTTGCCAACCTTTAAACGACTTATAAATGGGCGTTACTAACGGAAAATCTTCGGTCATCGGGAACTGGTTTGTAGGTTTGCCGTTGAGCATATAGTGTTCACAGATATGAATCGTCGAGAAATTATCCATCACGTCTATTTTGGTAACAATGAGTTCCGTAACGCCATTGAGCATCACTGCGTATTGTAATGCGGGTATATCTAACCAGCCGCAGCGTCGTGGACGTCCTGTAGTTGCGCCAAACTCGTGTCCCTGTTTACGCAGTTGATCGCCAATAGTATCGTTCAGTTCACTGGGGAAGGGTCCGTTGCCGACACGTGTACAATAAGCCTTGAAAATACCATATACTTTACCTATTCGAGACGGCGCCACCCCTAAACCCGCACAAACGCCGGCAACCGTCGTATTAGACGATGTAACAAACGGATATGACCCAAAGTCCACATCCAACAAAGTACCTTGTGCTCCTTCGGCTAAAACACGTTTGCCTGCATTTAGAGCCTCATTGAGATAATATTCGCAAGGGATAATATCAAACTGCTTGACAAACTCCAACGATTTAATCCATTGTTGCTCATAATCTGCAAACGGCATGCCGTCAATACTATGGTTTTGGTAGTCAAACCCCAAACTGTTCATCTGTTGAACGTGCATCTGTTTAAGGTGTTGATATTTTTCCGTAAAATTTGGAGAAAAAATATCATCCACACGCAATCCGTGACGCGCAATTTTGTCGGTATAGGCAGGTCCTATACCTTTGAGCGTAGAGCCTATTTTTTTTGCACCTTTATCGTGTTCCAAAGCGGCATCCATAGCTCGATGGGACGGAATGATTAGATGGGTTTTCCTCGATATTTT
>BNXT01000136.1 GCA_025999775.1 Bacteroidia bacterium
TCATCGCATTGTGGAAATAAAAACGATCATTTTTATATTACGATTCAAAATTTGTCTGATAATGATATAGACTTGGCTTTGCCCGCATTTCTTCCATCTTATGATACATGCTCTGCATGCTCTTTATCCCTTTTACATACTTTGGAAAAGCATAGTGTTTTTGAGTGGCGTCCATTTATAAGATATGGTATTGAGCAGGGATTATCGGGTCGTAATCCTGTTTTGGAATTATATTTTGTAAATAATCGTCAGGCGCTAGGTTTTTATGATTGCGATTCAATTTTTATCAAAAATGATGTTTTAGAGTATTATAAATTAACCTTGGAAGATTTGCAGCGAATGAATTGGACAGTGGTATATGCGCCGGGTGCGGAGTAATCTTTACATAAGATTCCAAATGATTTAAAATGAGACCAATATCCGTAAACATAATAGTTTGAAAACTAAAGCAAAACTTAATTTATGAGAAATAACAAAGATATGCAAAAACAGCCTTAAATTTGACCTATACGCCATGATTTTAAAACACATAATATTGCTTTTTAGTGGTTTCTTTGTATGTTACAATGGGATTTCTCAGAATACAAATGAAGAACAAGAGCTGATCAGGTATAATATATTACAAGAGCTGCTCAGGAGTGAAGTACAAGAGGTGATCAGGTATCATAGGGTTGATTTTTTTACTTCGGATACAGTATTACAACTAGCGCTGTTTAACGAACCTAATGGTCGTTTCCGCCTCTCAGAATATCCTGACGTTCCTATGGAAGGCTATCACGGGTTTCGTCTTGCTAAGCATAAACGTAGAACCACCGAAAATTATCGTGTAACGTATAGAGAAGACCCTCAAATAGATACGTTATATAATTATTGTTCTGCACAAAAATTCAAAACATGGAATGTTATATTGTCGTACGAGGCTGATATTTCTTTAGTCTTGCAGTACATAGGAGAACCTGTTTTAAATCATAGAGATAGTCAAGATACGATAATTCGTTATGTAAGGGATTACTCTGCTTTTGGATCGCCATCAGATTTCCGCTATGATGTAACTAAATTGGTATGGAATAACGATACTATGCGATTGTTCAGAATTGTATGTCGGTCAATAGATAGTACAGGACTAAAAGTTATTTATAGAGATTCTGCTATTGTCGGCTATAAAGCTAAGGACTATAAAGCCAAGGAAAGGATGAAAACATTATTCTCTGCGATAGAGCCTGTCAATAGTTTCGACGCGTATAGTTCCTATAATACATGTGAGTTTTTTTTGGAATATAATCAACCGGATTACAAGCGATATTTTTTCTCTAGGGGAAGGATAAGAGTATCACCTAAAAATAAGGATTTTATTGTTTATCCTGACGATTATTTTCTTGATAATAAAGATTCTTTGTGTTTGTGTGAAGAAGATCCTCTGTGTGAAGATTCTCTGTGTGAAGAGCTTATTTTTTATCCGAATATACATAATGTAGATCCTCAAAATATCGGTACTGTTCAGATGTTTTTATGGAGTATAAAGAACCTTGAAGTGAGAGCTTTTAAACCGTATAACTCCACTCATTTTAGGTAGCATATCAATTTTATAGCGCCTCAAACTTTTTTTTAACCGAGACGAAGTTACATTCTGTCTCCCTTATTTTCGCACACCTCCGATAATCTGTACAAAACGTTATCGGTCTGACTTTGGCGAATGTTAAATCGAATCACACTAAGGTTATCGGCACGGTGTTCCACAATGCCGGCATTACATTCTTTGAGTATTTTCATAACGTCGCCGGTCTTTTCGTACAAAAACTGCACCAATAGTTCTGTCATCACTGTTTGTTGCACTATTTCTGCATTGTTCAGAGCGTCTGCAGCGGCTTCTTTGTAAGCTTTGATAAGTCCACTTGTGCCCAACAACGTACCGCCGAAGTAGCGTACAACCACGACTAATACGTTGGTAAGGTTACGACTACGTAATTCGCCGTGAATAGGTCTGCCTGCCGTACCGGAAGGTTCGCCATCGTCATTAACCCTAAATTGCTCTGCTTGATAGCCTATGATATAAGCATAGCAATGATGTCGTGCATCGTGATATTTTTTTTTCAATAATGTAACCTGCATTTTGATGCTATCCTCATCGCTTACAGGTATTGCGAAAGCAAGGAATTTACTGCCTTTTGACTTGTAAATCCCAGTGGATAACTTAGCTATGGAGAGGTAGGTATCAGACAAGATGCAATAGACATTAAGAAGTTACGCCAATGTTGCCACCATCACCGCTTTGATTGTATGCAGGCGGTTTTCGGCTTCATCAAACACAATGGAATTGGGCGACTCGAATACATCGTCCGTAACCTCCATACAATTGATTTTGAATTTATCGTAAATAGTACGTCCTACTTCGGTTTCGAGGTTATGGAAAGCCGGTAAGCAATGTAAAAATTTCACATTCGGATTGCCGGTAGCCTTCACGACTTTACTGTTAACTTGGTAGGGTTTAAGCATCTTTATCCGTTCTGCCCACACGCTATCCGGTTCACCCATGGACACCCAAACGTCAGTATAGAGAAAATCAACCCCTTTAACGCCTTTCTCTACGTTATCGGTCAGGGTGATTTTAGCGCCTGTTTCTTTGGCAATTTTTTGACATTCCTTGACTAATTTATCATTCGGTTGATACTGTTTTGGAGATACGATGCGCACATCCATACCCATTTTTGCAGCGCCCACCATGAGTGAGTTGCCCATATTATAGCGGGCATCGCCGAGGTATGCAAAGGCTATGTTATGCAACGGTTTATCGCTATGTTCTCGCATGGTAAGGAAGTCGGCAAGAATTTGCGTTGGGTGAAACTCATTCGTCAAGCCGTTCCAAACGGGGACGCCGGCGTATTGAGCCAATGTTTCGACGGTTTCTTGAGCATATCCGCGATATTCGATACCATCATACATACGTCCCAGTACTCGCGCCGTATCCTTCATAGATTCTTTCTTGCCTATTTGTGAGCCGACTGAACCTAAATAAGTAACATGCGCACCCTGGTCGTAAGCCGCCGTCTCAAAAGCACATCGGGTACGCGTAGAATCTTTTTCAAACAACAAAATAATATTTTTACCCTTTAATCGTGGTTGTTCTGTGCCGGCATACTTCGCTTTTTTGAGTTCTGACGATAGATCCAGCAAATATTGGATCTCTTTAGGCGTAAAATCCAAGAGTTTTAAAAAACTGCGATTCTTTAAGTTGAACATGATTTTTTATTTTTAATTGTTAATCAAACTACTACACTTCAGAAGTTGCAAAGATAGTAAAAATTTCCAATTACACACAGACGAAAAAAACATTAGTTGAACGACTTGAGCAGCAGCATAAGAAGTATGATGATACATAACTTTTAACCAAAGTACTTTATATAATACAATCCCGTACCCGGAAGCCCAACACTAAAATATCTATCGATACCTGAACCCATCCTAAAAGTTGCATTTATTGGTTGAATTTACGAATGTAGGAGACTAATCCTTATCCATTTATTTTGTTTATTAGTTTCGTTTCTTTCTCTGAAATACTCAGTTAACCATTCGTCTTCATAACTTGTAAAGCTTAATTTAGGTATGATTTCTTGATAATCTTCCTTTTCCAAAATCGCAATTACAAAATACCTTTTTAGATAAGATAACGAATGTTTAATTGGATCGGGCTGCTCTTTCATTGCAAAAAAAGCTTTCCAAAAATCACATATTCTATGTTGAAAATATGTATCAATAATTGGTAAATATTTTTGATAAGACAAATCAAAAGTTCCTATCAAACTTTCAGAAAGTAGATATTCTTTAAAGATACTTTCTTTACTATTATTGCTAAATATTTCAATAATACGTTTTTGTTTTTCATCCATAGGATGAAAATTGCCATTTTTAATGTCTAACAGTACTTCCTGTTGCACCTTTTGATTATTCAAAAATGGCACTTTTGCCGTAATAGAAGGGCTTAGTTTTTCAATAAAGCTAAACATTTGCTTTGGTATGGTCATATCATTATTATTGGTGTTCACATTTTTTTCAAACCATTTATTTGCATCACTTATTTCAGTGTCAATATCCTCTGGGTGTAGATTTATACCATTAAAACAAGAATCCATTAGCAGTACAATAGATAGTTCTTGTTTTTCTTCATCGTTAGGCAGTAATTTTTTATAAAATTCAAAAAAAGAATAAAATTCAAAATCTGAATCTTTAACCCACTCATAAATCCGTTTTAATAAATTAACCTTATCTTCAAATCTAT
>BNXT01000137.1 GCA_025999775.1 Bacteroidia bacterium
AGCAACTGTACAATGAAACGAGTATTACTTTCAATGGCATTATGCCTCGGCGCAACACTTTTTGTTGCCAATGTAAACGCACAAAACAAAGTTGCGTTTGTGAATGTTGCTGCAACCATTAACGACATTTTCGACGAAGATGAAAAAGCAGCAGCGCAATGGTTTGTAACAACTTACGGCGGCGAATATTTGCCTGTGTCGGCAATCACGCCCGCCAAGTTGAATGAGTACAAAGTCCTCTGGGTTTATGTGGACGACGATTATTATGCAGGTTTGCCTGATGAATTGCTCGAAGCAAACGTGCTTTCCGCCATTACCAACTGGTACAAGGCAGGCGGTAATCTGCTGCTTTCCACTTTGGGAAATTTGTATCTGACACAAACAGGACGTATTAACCTGCCGCCCGACATTTTGGGAACGGGGACAGGTGCAGACAACCCTGACATTTGGTATGTGTCTCCCACTTACGGTACTTGGGACGTTGCGCCGCAAACTTTCAACAAGTCAACTGACCCGATTTATGAAGGCTTGACTTCCGAACCCAAAGAACGCAGCAACGGACAAAATTATGTGATTTATCCGCTTATCGGCGCAGGTTGGAAAGAAGACCACAATGTGTTTTGGACAATGGAAATCCCGACTAATGTCATTCCAAACGACAATCCCAGCAAACTTACCACTTTCCAAACCACCTATGCAATGGAAGCGTTGGGAACTTGGGCGCACGTTGAAGATTATTTCGGTTGTGCCATTGCACGCTGGTTGCCGCAAGGCACATTTCAGGGAAAAGCCATTACAATCGGCGTTGCCGCTTACGAGTGGAAACAAAACAGCGGTACAAATCCGTATCAGGCGAATGTTGAACGCTTGACAAAAAATGCGTTGGATGAATTGAACGTCTCGGCTAGCGGAATATTCAGTATTCATACAAGCAATGTGAAAATCAATCTTTCAGACAATGTAATTCTCATTTCGGGCGAAAACCTTATTTCGGCAAAAATTTTCAATGTAAACGGCGCATTGGCTGGAAATTACAATGCTGCACAAATTTCGGCAGGCATTAATGTTTCCCACCTCGCAAGCGGCGTTTATTTGGTAAGTTTGCAAACCGAAAACGGACAGGTTGTAAATACTAAAATTGTGAAATAGAAAACAGACACAAGCGCCAAGAGTCCTGTGTATTGACTCTTGGCTTCTGTGTCTAAAATTAATCAAGAAAATCTTTTATACAATGAAAAATAAAATTTTCTTAACGGGTATTATGCTTTTTACGGCAACGGTAATGTCCGTAGCTCAAAACGTGAGTGGAACTGTTACGGAAAGCAACGGGGAAACTTTACCCGGCGTATCGGTACTCGAAAAAGGCACAACCAACGGCACAACTACCGACATTGATGGTAAATTTCGTATCGAACTCAAAACCTCACCTGCAACATTAGTATTCTCAATGTTGGGAATGAAGGCGCAGGAAAAACAGGTGCAGACGGACGACATTATTAATATAGTGTTGCTCGAAGATGCGTTGCAACTCGAACAAGTAGTTGTTACCGGCTACACCACCGAGCGCAAAAAAGACATTACCGGCGCCGTGTCGGTCATAAAAATGAAAGATGTGGAAAGCATTCCCGGCGGCAATGTACTGACCGCCTTGCAGGGGCGTGTGCCGGGCGTACAGATTTCCACAGACGGGCAGCCCGGTGGCACAAGTACCGGAATGCTCGTACGCGGCATTACCTCTGTGGGCGATGGCTCCAACACCACGCCCCTCTATGTGATTGACGGCGTACAGACGCGCAACAATATGGCTACGCTACTTAATTCTAATGATGTAGAGTCCATTCAGGTATTGAAAGACGCAGCGTCAGCGGCAATTTACGGATTGCAAGCGGCAAACGGCGTTATCATTGTTACTACCAAAAAAGCGGCGAAAGGCAAAACCCGTGTCAATTTCGATGCAAAAACTTTCGTACAGGCTTACCACAGCCCGATTACTATGCTTGATGCGCAGCAGTGGGGCGAAATTTACTGGAAAGCCTACCAAAATGACGGCGTTACACCCGCTCACGACCAATACGGCAGCGGCACCATGCCTGTTATCCCGGAATTTATCGACGCCGAACAAACCATTCGCGCAGGCAACACTGACTGGGCAAAAGAAGTTTACCGTCCCGCCGTGTTGCAGGACTACAATTTAAGTGTTGCCAATTCTTCCGAAAACGCTTCTACGCTGTTTTCATTCAATTATTTCAATCAAGACGGATTGATTAAAAATACCAACTTTGAGCGTTTCAATGTGCGCCTCAATTCCGATTACCGTCTTTGGAACAACCGTTTCCGTGTGGGCGAAAACGTCAATATCAGCAAATGGAAAGAAGTGCTGAAGCCGAACGGCATTGAAGAACTTGTCATTGCGCAGCACCCACTCATTCCTGTTTATGATATTAACGGCGGTTACGCAGGACCCACCAGCGGACTTGGCGACAAACCCAATCCTGTACGCCTGCTCGACCAGCAAAAAGATAATTATTTGAATCAGTGGCGCATTTTCGGAAATATGTATGCCGAATTAGAGCCGGTAAAAAATCTCGTTATCCGCAGCAGTTTTGGGCTGAACTATTACACCGGTTTTGAATCGAACTTTGAGCCGAAATGGAAGGAGGGTACAAGCCGCGTGGTAAATAAAAATACGCTCTATGTGAATTCAAGCACTTCGCTGGAATGGACTTGGGCAAATACTGCCGCTTACGCGCTCAACATTGGCAAACACGCAGCCAACTTTTTGGCGGGAATGGAAGCCAAAGAAGCCACAAGCAGAAACCTGTGGGGACGGCGCGAAGGTTTCCAGAGCGAAGATTTGAATTTCCGCTACCTTGACGCAGGCACAGGCGAACAAACCAACGGCGGCGGCGGAAATATCTACCGTGTGCGTTCCTATTTCGGAAAAATCAATTACGCTTATGCCGACAAATACCTGTTCTCCGCCACTATGCGCAACGATGCTTCGTCGCATTTTCTCGGACGCTCGGCAACCTTTCCCGGCATTACGGCAGGTTGGCGCATAACGGGCGAAGATTTTATGGAAAAGCAAAATATCTTTGACGACCTGAAACTCCGCGTCTCTTGGGGACAAAACGGAACTGACGGCTCCAATGCCTACGCACGTTATTCGCAATACGCTTCCGACCTTGTGAGCGGCGGCTACGATATTTACGGAATCAACAAAGGCGATGTGGAATACGGAATACTCAAAACGTGGACAGGAAACCCCGATATTCGCTGGGAAATAACCACGCAAACCAATCTTGGCGTCGATTTCACGATGCTGAAAGACCGTCTTTCCATTAATTTTGATTATTTCTGGAAAAATACGGACGATATGATTATTTCACGCCCCTATATCGGCACTATTGGACAGGGCGGTTATATGTCGTTCAACGGCGCTTCGCTCGGTATCAAAGGGTTTGAAGGTATTATCACTTGGCGCGACAAGGTAGGCAAGGATTTCAATTACGAACTTACCTTTACCGGCTCGCACAACCGCACCATTATTACCGCTGTTCCCGACGATTTAAAATACACGCTTTGGGGCGGCAACGGAACGGACAAATCCATTGTCGGGCAACCTTTCGGCTCGTGGCTGGGCTACAAAATAGACGGACTTTTCCGCACGCAGGGCGAGGTAGATAATTATGTTGACCAGCCGGGCAAAGGCGTTGGGCGCATCCGCTATCAAAACTTATACCCCGACAACGTTATCAATTCCGACGACCGCGATTGGCTCGGCAGCGACCAACCCGTATTTATCGGCGGCTTGAACATTGCACTCGCCTACAAAGATTTCGACTGCACCTTCTATTTCAACGGACTGGTACGCAAAGTGTGGAACAACTCGAAGTTTTACACCGACTTTTTCCAACTCTGGACGGGCAATCACAGCACCCGCTTGTACGATGCCTTCCACCCCGAAACCAATCCCAACAGTACTATCCCAATGCTGACCTCGACCAACGCCAACGACGAAGGGCGCGACTCGGACTATTTTATTGAAGACGGCTCGTACCTGAAACTGAAAAATTTCCAGTTCGGTTACACCCTGCCGTCAAGTTTGTTGCAAAAGGCAAAAATCAGCAATGTGCGTGTATATATTCAGGCGCAGGACTTGTTTACGCTCACGCGCTACACCGGTCCCGACCCCGAAGCGCTCGGCTATCCGTACCCCATTCCACGGATTTTGTCGCAAAAGTGGCGTTGAAATTCACAATGCCG
>BNXT01000138.1 GCA_025999775.1 Bacteroidia bacterium
ACGATCCGTATTCTCATAGAAATGATCAATCATTTGCAGATGAAGTTAATTATTTAATCGATTTAGGCGCTAAAGATTTTATAAAAGAAGGCAGTTTATGGAAAGCAATATGGTAAGAGGTTCTGTACATGATAATTGCGATATTGTGGAAATTTTTTTTTTTAGAAAATTTTCCACAATTTGAGATTAGAAATAAATATGCCTATGGCATATATTGGGAACTTTTATTTGCTTATGAATATGTAAAAATAAAAATAGGTGGAGATTGGGGATTTGGAATTGAACTTGAAATTGATTCATCAAAATATGATTTATGGAGATATGATAGAAGCGTTAGTGCAAAAACAAAAACAACAGAGGTTAACATAATGTATCAATTAAATGTATTAAAACGATTTCTCAATGAAGTCGGGTATTGATTTTGAGTTTATAGAACTACTTGCATAAAAAAACAAAAGTAAATGAAACAAACACTCCTCATATTAACACTCGCCATCGGTGTCTCCGGTGTTTCGGCACAGAGCATTGATAATATCCTCACGGCTCCGTGGTTTGGACTTTCGGGCGGTGTGAATGCGAGTGTGAGCGCTAATATTGGCGAAACCTATAATCAACCTCCCCTATCGTATATGCTGAACGCAAGCCTGTCACCAACGGTAAAAGGCTTCGGATTTCCCTTGTCGATGTCCTACTCCAATAGGAAAGTGAATTATGCCTACTCGCAACCGTTCAATAACTTTGAGTTTGCGCCTTCCTACAAGTGGTTCAAAGCCTATATCGGCTCGGCAAGCATGAATTTTTCGCCTTTGACGATGAGTGGCTATAAATTCACCGGCGCAGGTGTGGAACTTACGCCGAGCGCTATCCCCTTCAAGTTCAGCGCTATGTACGGACGACTACGGAAAGCCTACGTTAGCGATTCGTCGGAAACCGACATCGCCGGACAAGAAACAGGCTTCGCTCGCAACGCCTTCGCAACACGAATGAATTACAATGTCAAAAAGTTTGACGTCGGACTGATCCTTTTTAAAGCCAAAGACAATGCACACTCATTGCCTCAAGACTACGGCATCGCCGCAAAAGAAAACCTCGCACTCGAATTATCCACAACAGTAAGGCTTTTGCCAGAGCTGAAATTAGACGCCCTGTACGCGCGCTGCATTGATGAAGATGTGTCGTCCGACAAAGTCAAACCTAACAACCTTGGAAACTATCTTACCAATGTGTTGCAACCCAATACCGCCACTACGCATACCTATAATTCTAATTCCTATAAAATGACGCTGTCGCTCAAGTGGTTTGGATTAACCTACGAACGCACAGACCCTAACTACCAAACATTCGGTACGTACACTCTAACAATGATTTTGAGAATATTACATTCAACTATAATCAAACGATAGAGGCGTTTTCATTGAGCGGCAATATCGGATTCCAGCGTAATGACCTTGCAAACGAAAAAGCATCCCAAGCGCAACGCTTAGTCTATGAGGGCAATGTCAATTGGCAAACAACCGAAAAAATAAGTATGGCGGCTTCGTATTCAAATTTTTCGGTGTTTATGAATATTCGTCCTGTGTTTGAACAGATGAATCAAATAGACCCGCTCTATTATGTCGATTCTTTATCATTTTCACAGGTATCGCAAACGATAGGCTACAATCTTTCTTGGATACTGCCGCAAACAGGCACGGTCTGCCAAACGATAGCCTATGGATTCTCGTACCAGGGCGACGGACTCTCCACTCTTTCAATTTAGTCGATTGACTGATTGATAGAGAAGGCAAATTGGCTGCCGTTGGCGCTGGGGAACCCCGGCACTTCATCAAAACCATAGCCCCAATCTAAACCGAACATACCCATTGCAGCAAGGAACAAGCGTACACCAACCCCTGCCGACCGGTAGTTCTTAAACGGATTGATTTGACGACTATTTGCCCACGAATTACCGGCTTCTACAAAGGCTAAGCCATAAATAGTTGCCGCAGGATTCAACGATATGGGATAGCGTAACTCTAAGGTGAGTTTATTAAACGCCGTAGCGCCCACTTCGGGTGAAAGCCTTTCATTCTCATAACCGCGCATACTAATCATCTCGTGCCCCGCGTAGGAATAGGAACCCATACCGTCGCCACCTAATTTATAGCGTTCAAACGGCGTATAACCAACATCGTGATTGTATTGCCCTATAGCGCCAAAACGAATACGCGCATTCACAACCAAATCAGCGACCGGATTGGTAAACCAACTGGCTTTGAAGTTCCATTTATAGAACTCCAACCACGCATAACGGCGGTTGTCAAGCAGCGATTGATCGGTATAATCTATCTTGTTAAACATTGAATACGGCGGCGTCGCCTGCATGGAAACCGATACATCCGATCCATTTTTTGGGAAAATAGCGCCATCCAAAAACTGCCGACTTAGTGAAATGGTATAACTGAGATTTTGGTAGGAGCCGGCGCTAACAGAGAAGAGATATTCATAATTGTAGATGTCGTATTTTTGATAATTAATATTCTGGTACAATGTGAAAAACATATCCGGCATACGCAAGCGTTGCCCCAATCCAACGGAAGCGCCATTGATACGTATTTGAGCGCGCGACGCATTTTCCTTGCTAAACCCGTTAGACTGCATCGTGGTATAGCCCGACAAACTAAGTGCGTAAGGTTTTTTTCCGCCTAACCAAGGCTCTGTGTAAGAAGCGCTAATAGAATAGTACTGCGATCCGTTTGTTTGTCCACGCAACGTCAATTTTTGACCATCTCCCATGGGTAATGGTCGCCAACGATCTCTTTTAAACAGGTTCTGTATCGAAAAATTATTGAACGAAAAACCCAAGGTTCCGACAATCATATTGCCACCCCAACCACCTGATAGTTCGACCTGATCAGAGCCTACCTCTTCCACTTTATACACAATATCCACGGTGCCCTCTTCTATGTTAGGGCGCGTATCCGGCGCGATGCTTTCTTCATTGAAATAACGTAATTGTCGCAATTGATTAATACTGTTGATTAGGTCTGTACGACTGAACAGCTCACCCGGATAAACCTGCAATTCACGAATAATCACGTAATCATTGGTACGAGTATTACCTTCCATTTCGACCTTATTGATTCGAGCTTGCTTACCTTCATGAATACGAATCTCAATATCCACCGTATGGTTCTCCACTTTGGTTTCAACGGGCATTGCGCTGAATGTCAGGTAGCCAACATCGAAGTACAGTGAATTAATATCGCCACTGGTCGGGTTAAAGGTAAGATTTTTTTGAAACTTCTCTTCATCGTAGCGATCGCCCTTTTTAATATTTAAAATCCGCGACAGTGTAGCATCCGGATAACGCGTATTGCCCACAAATGTAATATCGCCGAAATAGTACGGTTCGCCCTCAGACAGTGCGATATCTATTTTCAGTCGATTGGGCGCTACTTCATACACGGTATCACGTATCACACGTATATCACGAAAGCCTTCTTTGCCATACGCTGCAACCAAACTTTTAATGTCATCTTTGAAATTCGGCTCTACGTACTTTGAACGTTTCCAAAACCGCCACAACGCTTGCTGTTTCGTATTTTTTAAATTCCGTAAAATACGTTTATTGGCAAACATCTTATCTTCGGTACCATCTATTTTACGAAGTGTTTTTCGTATCAAATGGTACGATTCCGCAACATTTTTGTCCCGTTTAGCCTCATTGCCACTGATATTGATTGCACTGACTTTCACTCGCTTACCTTTGTTCACAACAAATGTCAAATTCATTCCATTACCATCCACGCTATCCTGCTTTTTAATAACCTCTATTTTCGTGTTGTAATAGCCTTTTTCACGATAGTAATTGATTGCTTTGGTACGAATACGACCCAATTTATTGTCCGTAATAACATCCGTTTCTTTTATTTCAAGTTCATCAAGTAGCTTACTCGCGTCGTATTTTTTCACGCCTTCGATAGCAATTTTTGTAATATGCGGCAGTTCGTCTAATTCTATTGTTAGATAAATCAGGTTGCCTTTAATTTCGGTTGCATAAATTTGAATGCCACCAAAGACATTTTGTTTCCAAAGTCTTTCGATAGCGTCTGCTATCTGGTTGGACGGTACGGTAATCGGTTTCCCTGCGGACAGTCCACTCAATAAAATAATACTTGCCGGATCAAGCGATTGTGCTCACTGACTTTGGCACAAGCACAACGTTCGGAAATAGGCTTTTTTGCAGGCGGAGCGTTTTATCTCGGAGATATTAATCCT
>BNXT01000139.1 GCA_025999775.1 Bacteroidia bacterium
GATGGAAAGAATTTCGCTCTGAAAGTGGAATATTAAAATTAACAAACAAAAATACTATCGATGAAATTTATTGTAAACAGTCAGTTTCTTGACAAAAAATTGCAACCGCTCAGCACTATTGCGGGACAAAACAAGTCGATTCCTGCGCTTGGCAATTTTTTATTTGTATTAGAAGGCAAGCAGCTTAGGGTTACCGCCTCAGATTTAGAGACCACTATCGTTGCTGATTTTGAGATCAACGAGGCGATAGAGGATGGTTCCGTAGCTGTTCCGGCAAAAATATTGATGGATACGCTGAAGACTTTCAGCAATGTTCCGCTTATTTTTAGTGTCAATGACGGCAATGCTATCAAAATCAAGACTGATGATGGCGATTTTAACATGGTTGGCGAATCGCCGGAGGGCTTTCCTCTCATTAACTTTGAAGGTACTTCGCAAGCGCATATCAATGCAGGCGTATTGAACGAAGCTATAGCCAAGACGCTCTTTGCCACCGGCGAAGACAGCCTGCGTCCCATCATGTCTGGCGTACTTTTTGAGTTTAATCCCGATAACATCACGTTTGTCGCCACAGATGCTCACAAATTGGTGCGCTACACCCGTGAAGACGAACATTCGGGTATTGAAGCCTCGTTCGTTATTCACAAAAAAGTACTCAACGCTCTGAAAAACACGCTGCAAAGCAATATCACCGACGACACCGATACGGTGAATATTGAGTTCGACGATAGAAATGCGTTATTCACGTTCAATGGTATTCGTGCGTTTTGCCGTTTGAATGAAGGTAAATTCCCCAATTACAAAGCTGTTATTCCGGAAGACAACCCCAACAAACTTACAGCTGACCGCTTGTTGTTCCTCAATGCCGTGCGGCGTGCCTCTATTTATTCAGAAAAAAGTTCGCCACAAGTACGTTTGAAAATTAATGGACAGGAATTGATTGTCAAAGCTGAAGACCCTGAGTTGGCAAATAAATCCAGTGAACGTATCTCGTGTACGTATGTGGGTGAACCTATCGAAATAGGGTTTAATGCCAAGTTTTTGATGGAAATGCTCAATAACATTGATAGTAACGATATTGTACTGGAGATGTCGAATCCATCACGCGCGGGTATTCTTACACCGCCGGAAGATGCAGACAGCACAAGCGGCAACATCTTAATGCTCGTGATGCCTGTGATGCTCGGCAATTAACGATGAATGTATCCTAACTACAGCATTCGCTGTTGGAAGTCGGAGTTATAGTTGAACACTAAGCGAACGCAAATAAATGAAATAAAAACTAATACTATGGCTAAATTTAAAGGAGAAATTGTAATTAACACTGAGCGCTGCAAAGGTTGTTATGTGTGTATGACTGCTTGTCCGCAAGGGGTCATCAGAGTGTCGTCTCAAGTAAACAGCAAGGGCTACACGTATGTAGAGATAGGCAACGATCAGTGTATCGGCTGCGCAAATTGTGCAGTGGTTTGTCCCGATGGCGTCATCACGGTTTACAAAGCTAAGGTTGAATAATAAAAACATCGGATAATGAAAGAATTTAAGTTAATGAAAGGTAACGAGGCTGTTGCAGAGGCAGCTATCCGTGCGGGTTGTGATGGCTATTTTGGTTATCCCATTACGCCTCAGTCGGAAGTATTAGAGTACTTGATGGCTGAACAGCCTGAGAAACGTACCGGTATGATTGTTTTGCAAGCGGAATCAGAAGTAGCTGCTATCAATATGGTCTATGGTGGCGCCGGTTGCGGAAAGCGGGTCATGACCTCTTCGTCAAGCCCCGGTATGTCTCTTAAACAGGAGGGTATCTCCTATATGGCGGGCGCCGAACTGCCCTGCTTAATAGTCAATGTAGTACGTGGCGGTCCGGGTTTGGGTACTATTCAACCCTCACAAGGCGACTATTTCCAATCCACTAAAGGAGGTGGACACGGCGATTATAGACTGATTGTATTAGCGCCTGCCTCGGTGCAGGAGATGGCTGATTTTGCCGTCTTAGGTTTTGATCTCGCCTTCAAGTACCGGATGCCGGCTCTCATTCTTTCCGACGGCGTTATCGGACAAATGATGGAAAAAGTAGTACTGCCCGACCAACGTCCGCGCTTTACAGAAGCCGAAATCCGCAAAAATACACCTTGGGCAACACAAGGAAAAACACCGGATCGTGAACATAATATCATCACTTCCTTAGATTTGGATTCTTCAAAACAGGAGATTCACGTCAATCATTTGGATGAAAAATATAAGGCTGTTGAAGCCAATGAAGTACGCTATGAAGAGCTTCAATGCGAGGATGCGGAATACATCATTGTAGCCTACGGCTCCAGCGCTCGTATCAGTCAAAAAGCGGTGGATCTGCTCCGTGCACAAGGCGTTAAAGTCGGCTTGTTTCGTCCAATTACGCTGTTTCCATTCCCTAAAAAACCGATTGCCGAATATGCTAAGAAAGTAAAAGGTTTCTTGAGTGTCGAAATGAGTTTGGGACAGATGGTTGAAGATGTGCGCTTAGCCGCTGAAGGGAAAACGAAGGTTGAACATTTTGGACGTGTAGGAGGTATTATCCCTACGCCTGACGAGGTGGTTAACGCATTAACAAAACTTATGTAAGGAGGTCAATAATGTCAAGTATAGCAATAAAAGAAAATTTGGTATATACCAGAACCCCATTGATGACGGAAAAGGTACTTAGTTTTTGTCCGGGTTGCGGGCATGGCGTGGTACATCGGGTGATTATGGAGGTCATTGAAGAGATGGGATTACAAGATAAAACCATTGGCGTAGCGCCTGTTGGGTGTGCGGTGTTGGCGTATGAATTTATGAATGTGGATATGCAGGAAGCCGCTCACGGACGTGCGCCGGCTTTAGGCACTGCCATTAAACGACTAAACCCGGATAAGACCGTATTTACGTACCAAGGTGATGGCGACTTAGCTGCTATTGGCACGGCGGAGACTTTTCACGCCTGCAATCGTGGCGAGAATATTGTGATGTTCTTTGTCAACAATGGTATCTATGGTATGACCGGCGGACAAATGGCGCCAACGTCGTTGGAAGGCATGAAAACAGCTACCTCGCCTTATGGCAGAGATGTGTCCACCATGGGTCATCCCCTGAAAATCACAGAGTTATTAGCACAACTGCCCGGAACCTACATGGTGGCTCGCCATTCTGTGCATACGCCGGCTAATGTCCGCAAATTCAAAAAAGCCGTTAGAAAAGCCTTTGAGAATCAATTGGAAAAGAAAGGTACATCTCTCTTGGAAATAGTATCCAATTGTAATTCCGGTTGGAAAATGACCCCTACCGACGCTAATAAGTGGATGGAAGAACACATGTTTGCTGAGTTCCCTTTGGGCGACATCAAAATGGACGGACAATTAGTTCAAAAATAGGCAATCGTAAAACAACGTAAGTAAAAAGTAGCATTATGACAGAAGAAATTATTATAGCCGGTTTTGGAGGACAAGGTGTTTTGTCGATGGGCAAGATTCTCGCTTATTCCGGCGCTATGGAAAATAAAGAGGTGAGTTGGATGCCGTCCTACGGTCCTGAGATGCGAGGCGGTACCGCTAATGTCTCGGTGGTCGTCAGTGATGATCGCATCAGTTCACCAGTAATCAACAAATTTGATACCGCAATTATCCTGAACCAACAATCCTTAGATAAGTTTGAACAAGGCGTGAAACCCGGCGGCTGTCTCATCTACGATCCGAATGGTATCACAAAAGCCCCGTCACGTAAGGATATTAACATCTATACGATTGAGGCGACAGCTAAAGCTACGGAATTGGGTTTAGCAAAAGTGTTTAATATGATCGTGTTGGGCGGTTTTTTGAAACTGAAACCGATTGTAGGTAGTGAATTTATCCACAAAGGCTTAGAAAAATCCTTACCTGAACGGCATCACAAACTGATTCCGGAAAACGAAAAAGCCATTGAGCTTGGCAAAACTCTCATTCATGAGGTACAACATGTGTAAAATTGGTTAAAAAAATTGGATTTTACGAAGAAAAATCGTACCTTTGTAGTTCTATTTTCGGGATGTAGCTCAGTCCGGTAGAGTACGCGTCTGGGGGGCGTGTGGTCGCAAGTTCGAATCTTGTCATCCCGACTGCTGGTTATCAAGTTGCATTGCAAGGACTTGACATCCAACTGCAATTTAAGCCAATGCTTACGAAGTAGTGGGTAATTGAAATGACAATCGGTTTTTACAAAAATAATAATTGAAAAAAGCATTTAGTAAATACAATAAAAGTAGC
>BNXT01000140.1 GCA_025999775.1 Bacteroidia bacterium
CGTCATTGCGGCTTGACCCGCAATCCCCTGCAACAGTGTGGCACACACGTAGAGACGCAATTAATTGCGTCTCTACGTGCAATTGTCTGAACCTTGATTTTCATAAGATTTTCAAGATTAACAAGATTTTTATCATCATTCTATTTTACTTCAAATTCTTGCACAAGAATTTGATAAATTTCCGTCCACGACTTGAGATAAAGTTCTGTGGATTTGTCAAGAACCTGTGCAAAAATATTAGAGTTATAAACCATATACATTGCTTCGACCTCGGAAACACCGCGGTCTCGCATCAATGCTACGGACAATTCGCTCACCATTGCCTCTATTTTATAGCGAGGGGGTTCGTTGTAGTCAAATAATGCTCTTAATGCGGGGATGGTGCAAAATGCAATTTGATGGGTGTCTTCTGGAGGATATTTAAGACTTTTTACAAAGTCCTGCAATCCTTTATTATCAGATAAAAACAGTTCAAATTGGCGGAACATTTTGTCATCTGCAACGGGTCCCTCCACAAGGTCATATTCGTGTTTGGGCTTATTTTGCAACCGATTGTGCATTATGAAAAGTGCCCATTCGACATTAACACCTTCAAAACGCTTAATTTTCAATGTTGAATTGGCTGCAATAACGGCATCCCAATCAAAATTGTACTCAATAATGTTTATCTCTCCTCCTTGCTTATCAAATTTAGCCTGCGCACGCTCCTCAGCATGTTTGCGTATATTGGTAAGGTAAAAACCTTGCCCGAAATCTCTATCGGGAGGGCATTTGTCAAGGTCAACGCCCTTCAAAAATTTCAAATTCGTCCCGTGATATAGTTTCATGACAAATCTTCCCCTCCGTTTCGCAGGCAATAATCTTGCATTTCTCTCAATGTAATATGTGGATTTTCGCAATGCTCTACTTCATAGTGCTTATTCAAAAATTCGATAGCTCCATGCTGATAGAGATAGTTAAATGATTGTGTCACAGTAAGTTTGTATCTCTCTGAAAAACTATTGATTATGAAAGCGATATAATCAACTACGTCTTTTGATTTGTCTAATGTTCTTGTCTCCATCTCTTTTAACATTTTATTTGTTGGCACAAAGATACACAAAATAATTGAAATAATTGTCTGAATCTTGATTTACAAGATTTTAGGATTTGCAGGATTAAAAAAAAGAATTGTTATTTTAGGTTTCTGCTATTCACTCGCCACAACCCGGCACACAAAATGAATGACATCGCCGCCGCGCCTACCCAAAAGTATCGGATAGATGAAAAATCATAAGCAGCGATGCTATCCACCACCTTTTTGCTATCGCCAATTAAATGTCCACTTAAAATATCTTGAATACCAGCTCCGATGTAACTGGCGATACCAATCACGCCCAATGCGGCTCCCGATGCTTTCTTGGGCGCAATATCTACCGCCATCAATCCGCCTAAATAACAGATTAAAACGCCGATGGATAAACCGAACAGTATCATACTGAAAATATCTATTGCAAAATAGCCTTGGGGAACAAAAACAAACAGCGTGATGGCAATCGTGTTACAAATTCCGAATATCAATGCCGGAAAATTACGGTTGCCTTTGAATAATTTGTCGGAAAGCCAACCGGATAAAACCGTTCCGAGGATACCACAAACCGACGATACGGCAATGATGCTGCTCGCTTCAACAGATGTATAGGCTTTCTGATTTTCAAGAAAAAAGATACCCCAACTATTAATTGCGTATCGGCTGATGTACATACACGCACTTGACAACGCTAATATCCAAATACACGGATTTTTGAGTACTGCCAACTGCATACTTTTGGTGGATTGTTCCAATTCTTTGGGTGGCAACACGGAAACAAGTCCTTTGCTTTGCGGACTGTCGTGAAAGAACAACAATACAAGGACTGCACCAATTAATCCGGCTATTCCTGCCACTTCAAAGCCCCATCGCCAACCGGCAATACTGACCACAAAAGCGGTAGCAATAAATGTCAATGCCTCGCCTATATTATGACTGGCGCTCCAAAAACCGTAATACGAACCGCGTTCTTTATCCGTAAACCATCGGGATAAACCTACCACACAAGATGGCGCTCCCATGCTCTGTGTCCAACCGTTCACACCCCAAAGGATAGCAAATACCCAAAAGGAATGAGAAAAACCGAGTGCAATGTTGACCAAAGAAGAAATTATCAATCCGATTGCCATAAACCGTTTGATGTTTACTCTATCGGCAAGAAATCCATTGGTGAATTTACCAATGGCATACGAGAAAAACAATGCTGAGCCGATAATTCCCAATTCCTGTTCGGTAAGTATGCCGCCGTCCACCAAAGGCTTTTTTACGACACTTAGACTCAATCGACAAACATAGTACAAGCCGTAACCAACGGTAGCAGAAAGAAATACCGACCATTGCAGTTTTTTTAGGTATTTTGGGTCTTCTGTCAAGTCCGCCTTTTCGGGAGCCGGTCTGAAAAATTGCAGGAGGTTCTTAATCATGTAATTTTTTCTGTTGTAAGTAATCCAACATCATTGCCGGGCGGTCGGTTTGTAAAATGCCTGCGCCTAAGTCGTTAATCAAGTATCCCCAAGTCCCGTCTGCATCTTTTAATGCTTTATCGTCGCTATATCCACCACAGAGCGAATCCCACAACGAATTTATCCATATCACGGATGTGCCGGAAAGTTTTGCTTTGATTTGTTGCCACAATTCCCTGTTTTCTTCTTGAAAACAAATCTCATAATAAGGATATTTTTTGTCTAAAACAGCGCTGATTGAATCAATGGTCGTTTCCGGTTTTAAAGTGAGAACCGGCATAAATATCATTTTATCCAAATTGTCGCCGTATTTGGCGCGAAGTTCTTGATAAGGTTTATTCGATTTGATAATTGCTTGCCCCATCGTTCCTGTTCGTTCCAAAATTGTATAAACTGCGTCAAAATATTTATCCGATTTATCCAAATTGACAATTATTTTGTCTTTGACTGCTGTCATGACTTCGACCAAAGTGGGTATGGTAAAATCGGTTACTCGCCCCAAACCATTTTTTAGACGAAGTTGTTTGATTTCTTCCAAGGTAAAATCGCTGACCAATCCTTTACCATTGGTGGTACGATCAACAGTGCGGTCGTGCATCAGCACCAGCACACTGTCTTTGGTCAGCGCAAGGTCAATCTCGATAATATCCACACCCATTTTGATACAACTTTCTATCCCCTCGATAGAATTGTCGGCATAGTTGCGCCAATCGCCTCGATGGGAGGCAACAAACACTTGTGAATTTTGTGCCATTACTACGAAATAGCACATCACTAATAATAAAACTAATTGTATTTTTTTCATTTGTACTTAATAATTATTAAAATTTTGAACATAAAAAACGTGCAAACTGACTTTTTGTTTACACGCTTTTGCAAATTTGCCCCTTATATTTTCGCTTTTCAGACTTTCAAGAAAGCCTCATCCATCATTCTCGGCAGAAAGAAGCCTTTTATGCAATTGGGATTTCTAATACAAATTTGAATATGGTCTTTTTCGCGAAATCCGGCATTGGGATATAGCTCATTGCCTTCATAAAAAACGCTTCGGACGGAATCAAAAGGCGACTGACCTATTCGTTTTTTGTAAGTATGAACAGCCTCAATCACGCTACAATCCAATTCTCTGAATAAAAAATCTTCTGAACTGCCTATCGCTTTATTTTGAGGAATCTCAGAAGAATAGGATGAGTCATCCATTACTAATTGATATCCTCTTTTGAGCAACTGAAGGCTTTGATAATCAAGTAAATCAAAACATACTCCTAAATCAATCACAGCGCCAATTACTGCCGGTTTTTGGATAATTCCTTTTGACCGAGTTGAATGTTTTTGCAAATATTCGGCAAATTCCAACGCCCGCGAGGGGCTATATTCCCAAAAATAGATGCCGTGACCTAACCAGTCATAGCTATTGGTGCTTGCTTTCAAGAACGTTTTACCATTTAGCACATCCTTAACTACGGATGCATCGCAACCATGAAATCCCAAAATTAGTCCAGAACGAGTAGAATACATAATTTAGGAATTCCTTAGTTCTATTTCTCTATTAATCCGAATAGCAGTACCTAAGTGTTTATACGGCTCGGCATACGTTCCATCCGGATTATAGATACCGGCTTCTATAAGAAACTGCTTTCTCAATTCCTTATCTTCCTTTGCTCTTTGATTAAAGTCCTCCATGTAATCAAGGAGTTCTTGCCATTCTTTATCTGTCATAACTG
>BNXT01000141.1 GCA_025999775.1 Bacteroidia bacterium
GCTGATCACGAATGGATTAAAGTCAATGGTGATACGGCTTTAGTAGGTATTACCGATTATGCTCAGAAGGAATTGGGCGATATTGTTTTCGTGGATGTTACAACGGAAGGCGAGACCTTTGCTAAAGACGAGGTTTTTGGTACGATTGAAGCCGTAAAAACGGTGAGCGATTTATTGTTGCCGATAGCTGGTGAAATCCTAGAGTTTAATTCAGCCTTGGAAACCGACGCTGCTGTGATTAACGCTGATCCTTATGGTAAGGGATGGATCATCAAGATGAGCATCGGTAATGCCGATGAACTTAACAGTTTGATGACTGCGGAACAGTATAAACAACACATCGGCGCATAGCGATACCTTGGTTTTCATAAAATCTTAAACGTCTTATGCGCGATATCTACGACATACTTAAGACGTATTGGGGTTACGAGCAGTTTCGTGATATTCAGGAGAGTATCATTCGTTCGGTGTTGGCAGGCAATGATACCTTAGCGTTATTACCTACAGGTGGCGGAAAGTCTATCTGTTTTCAGGTTCCGGCGATGGCGATGGATGGGTTGTGTTTGGTCGTTTCTCCGTTGATTGCATTGATGAGAGATCAGGTGGATAACTTGCAAAAGCATGGTATCCCTGCGGCGGCGGTGGTGTCGGGCATGCGCGTGTCGGAAATGGAGTTGGTGTTTAATAAAGCCATCCATCAGAAGTTGAAATTTTTATACGTTTCTCCGGAACGGTTAGAATCTAAAGTATTTAGGAGTAATCTTTCTGAAATGAAAATAGCGTTGTTGGCTGTTGATGAGGCGCATTGCATTTCGCAATGGGGTTATGATTTCCGACCGCCGTATCTTAAGATAGCAGATATTCGCACAGTATTGCCGAAAATACCGGTCATAGCGCTCACGGCAACCGCAACACCTGAAGTGGTTACGGATATTCAACAGAAATTGCAGTTTCATAAACGCTGTGTCTTTCAAAAAAGTTTTAAACGAGATAATTTAACATATTATGTTTTTGAGGAAGAAGATAAGCGTGGACGTTTGTTAAATATTATCCGTAAAGTTGGCGGGTCAGGCATTGTGTATGTCAGAAATCGAGCCAAGACCCAAGAAATAGCAGAATTTTTGACTGTTCAGGGCTTGAAAGCAGCTTACTATCATGCAGGTATGGACGCATCCTCGCGTGACCGTTGTCAAGCTGATTGGATTAAGGGTACGACGCCTATCATTGTTGCAACCAATGCGTTTGGGATGGGTATAGATAAACCTAATTGTCGTTTTGTCGTGCATTTAGACATCCCGGATTCCTTAGAAGCATACTTTCAAGAGGCGGGTCGTGGCGGTCGTGACGGCAACCGCGCTCATGCTGTTATGCTGTACCATGGTATTGACAAAATGAATCTTGAAACTAACTTTGAGAAAACCTACCCGCCTATTGAGACGATTAGACAGATATATGATTTGTTGGGTAATTATCTTAAAATTCCGGTCGGAAGTGGCTTAAATGCAGCGTTTGAGTTTAATATCAGCACGTTTGTCTTGACGTACAAATTAGACGCTGTAGTTACTTTCAATGCGCTATCAATCCTTGAAAAACAGGGATTGATAATGATGACCGAAGAATTAAATGCACATTCTAAGCTATGGGTAAAAAGGAATGTGGCGACATTAAAAACATTTATAGTCGATAATCCCAAATACGAAGCCATAGTGGATGTGTTGATGCGACTGTACGGAGGCGGTCTGTTCTCGGATTATCTTTACATCAATGAAACCTTGCTCGCAAATCGACTGAAAATACAGACCGAGGAAGTCATAATTGCCTTACAAAACATGGCAAAATGGGATATTATGGATTATGCTCCGGTTAATAAAAAACCGCACTTGATTTTCACCGAAGAGCGAATACCGTCATCAAACGTTTTTCTTGATAGAGAGGTGTATGCTGCACGAAAAGAGGCAGCACGCAAAAGACTTACCGCAGTGATTCAGTATGTTACTACGCAAAACCATTGCCGTAGTCAGCGCTTACTTTCTTATTTTGGAGAAAGGGATAGCAAACCGTGTGGACACTGTGATTATTGTATTAAACAAAACGCCAAACCTTTAACACAGGAGGATTTTGATCAGATGAAAGAGTGTCTTGTACCATTTAAGCAGCAGGATATTACTATGGATGAACTTGCGGCGGCATTAAGCGCTTATAGCAAAGCAAGGGTACAAATATTTTTACAATGGTTGTTAGATAATAATCAACTTATTCCCGTAGGGGAGAAGTATCGGTTACTTAAAAATTAAAAAAGCGGCATAATAGCCGCTTTTTTAATTTTTATCACAAAGGATAGTTATTCGATAACGATAAATTCCACACGACGGTTGAGTTTACGCCCTTCTTCGGTAGTGTTAGATTCAATAGGTTTAGCATCAGCATAGCCTTTTGCCACTAAGCGAGTGGGGTCAACGCCTTTGCCTACAAGGTAGCTCACAACACTTTGTGCACGTGAGGTTGACAGTTTATAGTTAGAAACTTTATTACCCACGTTATCGGTATGACCGGATACTTCCAAACGAAGTGTTTTTTGAGCTGCCAAGAAGTCAAACACCTTGTTTAATTCGGCGTAAGATTCCGGTAGTAAAGCAGCGTCGCCAGTTGCGAACAACACTTCCCGCAACATAACCTTGGTACCGACTTTTGCGTTAGCAAGATTGTTAATATCGGAATAGCCTTTATCGGATAGCAGTTTAGCTTCGCGATCGGCAGCCTCTTTAAGTTGTTGATCCTTGTTTTGGAGTTCGGATTTCAATTGGCTTTCAGTAGCGGCAGCTTCAGCTTTTAAGCGTGCTTCTCTAACAGCGGCTTCTTGTTCGGCAGAGCTACGGGCTTCATTAGCGATACGTTCTCTTTCTCTACGGTCAGCTTCGGCGCGTGCTTGGGCTTCTTGTTGAGCTTTGAGACGTTCTTGTTCGCTCTGTGATTGTTTGATACCTTTGTCTTTATCACTCAGAATGTCGCCTTTGTACTCAATGAAGAAGATGTTGAAGTCGGCAAGGTTTTGCGTATTTTGTTGGCTATAGTAAGCGTGGCGAGGATTTGTACTCACGGGGAAGTAGAAGACCTCATCGCGGGTACTATTGATAGGATAGCCTAAGTTTACAGGTTCTTCCCACGCGCCGTTAATAAACTGTGAACGATAAATGTCCATACCACCCATATTTTTTGCATGTCCGTTTGATGCAAAGAATATAGTTTTACCGTCGGGTAGCATACTTACAGTGGATTCGTTGCCCGGAGTATTGATGGTAGGACCAAAGTTAATAGGTTGGCTCCATGAACCATCGGCATTTTTGGTTGTTGCCCACAAATCAGATCCACCTTGTCCGCCCGCCATTGAACTGGCGAATACAACCATCGTTTCATCGGCAGACATTGTAAGGGAACTGATGTGTCCGCTTCCTAATTGTATGCCGGGAAATATCTTTGTTATAGGGACGAATGTGATGCCTTTCATTGGATCATTTTGCAAAATGCTCAAGCCTGCGTTGTCCTTATACACAAATATCTTTCTGCCATCGGCAGACAATCCAGCGGTACCGTCATGGGTATAGCCCTTGCTATTAACAGGTGTTTGGAAAGTTTCTACAGTCCAAACCTCATCGGTAATGGTATTACGTCTTGCGTAATATACTTTTTGTGGATAAGCGCCATAATCCTTGAAATATAGCTTACCCAATTTGTGTTCGCGATCAGACGTGAAATAAAGCGTCAATTCATCGCCCAAAACAAGAGGTGCAATTTCAGCAGTCAACGGATTATTGACAGGAGCTGCCAACGGTTTAATAGAAACAGGTTCCGGAGACGCTATCTTAGTTTTAGCGTAGGAAGCTTTTGATAAGAATTGAGCAACTTGTTCCCTATCTGAGGCAGTGCAATCGGGGAGGGTGAGAATACGATTCCAAATAGCGACAGCCTCGTCTATCTTCCCATCTAAGTAAGATTTGTTAGCTTCAGTGTACAGACTTCTTTTGTCCCCCATCGTACTAGTAGTCTGTGCAACACTACATAAAAACATTGTTACGCAAAAAATGAAAAATACAACTTTTCGTGCCATAAGTATTATTTTTTTAGTCAATTCCTTTATTTTAAAATCCAACTTCTCTTTTTCAACATGCAAAGATACAAAAAAAAATATATTTTACGTATTTATTTACCAACAAAAATAAAAAAATGAAATAAAAAGC
>BNXT01000142.1 GCA_025999775.1 Bacteroidia bacterium
ATTGTAAACCATTAACCTATAATCATCGGGTGTAAATGAATCCGCCTTACGGGAAGAGTAAAGATTTAATACTGGTAATTGTCCTTTATATTCCGTCCCACAAAACGGACATTTAGGCTTGGTTGTATTGTCAAACACAAACCATTTATGCCAGCATTTTGGATTTTGACAGGGTTGCATCAAGTCTGTGGTTTTCAGTAGGGCTTGTACCCATTCGTCTGCCGTTGGACGTTTCGATGGGTCGTGCAAACCATCAATAAAAGCCTTATCGAATAATTTTTTCAGATAGGGTCCGCAAACTGTATATGGAATTTTTGTCGGATCGCCTTGTGGAAGTTGTGAAGGCTGTAGATCTTTAATTTTTACTCGATTGGATTTTTCTGTAGGGTGTTCAACGAACAATGCTTTTGCACCCATTGATAGGTCTTCGTCTTTTGTGGGGTCAGTATCGTGTATTTTTCCACCTCGTAATGGGTGCCGATAGAGCAAATACATATAAACCATTACTGCCAAAGCGTGGCGGTCAGTCGTAATTTTTGGCAACGCCTTATTGGGGTCTCCCTTTTTCAAGTGTTTAGTTGCGATGACTTCGGGCGCAATAAAATCGGGCGTACCCAATACATCGGGCGGATATTTTCCGGGTACAACCAACCCATCAATATCAATAATGGAAGCAAGTCCGGAGGTTGGGTCAACCAAAACATTTTTATAAGATAAATCTGAATGAGCAAGTCCAGCCGCATGTAACCTATGTACGGCACGACTAATATTTATCAGAATCTGAAAATATTTAAACCAGTCACCACGTTCCTTCGGATCAAGAAATTTGTTTTGATTTTTTGCCGAAGCATACCATTTACCCTCTTTTTCTTTGCCTTTTATACATAGAAAATCGTTATTGATAGAGCCGATTGTAAAGAAAAAATGTTTGTGATATGTGGGGCATACTAGTCCAAGTTTGCCGTTATGCTCCACTATTTTAGTAGGCCAGCAATAAAGGGCTTTCCAATAGTCTCCACCCGCAGCATTAAAAATGCGCTCACGATAAACGCCTGTAATATTTTGCAAGCGGTCTTTGGCGTTAAAATCCTGTTTATCGCGGAAAAATGCCACCACATACGATTTGTCGGGACTGAAATAAACGTCTTTCATCCCGCCTGAGCCAATTATTTTATCAACAAATTCGATAGGAGAGCCGTCCGTTGCTGTGATTTTAATTGTATTTGCCATAATTTAAAAAAGTATTGCTATTGTCCTGTCGTCGTGATTGCCTTTCGACCAAAAGTCTAACCATTTGAGCAATTGGTCGGCGGATTGTTCATTATCATCTGAAAAATCAACTTTTGCGTTATCTTCATTGTTGCCATTCAAATCTGCCCAGAATGCATTCCATTTTTCAATCCTATTAAGATTTGCATCAGTTTCAAATTTCGGGTCGGTGATACCATCCGTCATCAAAATAAGAGCAGTTAAATCTTCAACAACATCAAATCTGATTCGCGTATAAAGTTCATTTTGAATAATTTCCGGCATAGTCAAAAATCGAGTTTGTCCGGCAAATTCACCTCCATCAGGCTCTCCTAAAACCTTCAAATATTGCGGGTCTTGTCGGTAAATTCCTATTCCTCCATCTCCAACCCACCACGCACCTACAAACCAACCATAATCAAATTTTTTGCAAAGAGTCAACAGTAACGTCGTAGCATAATCTTTCGTTGGAGTATTCTTTTCTTGTGCTTCTTGTTCAATGGCTTTGTATGCTTCAAATACGGCACTGCCAATAATGCCTTGTAATATTTTTCCTATTTCATTTCGATTTTCTTGTTCTCTGTTTTTATCAAATACATCTTTATTATCAAGCAATTTTGCTTTACATATCTCAAGAGCCTTTTGGCAGGCAATCTGCGAGCCTTTACGTGAATATTTTACCGAGCCTGCGCCATCGGCAACAATCATCACATACCATTCTGTTTGCTCATCATAATACAAGGCAAAATCATCGTCGCGAGGTTTCCCTTCAATGGCGTGTGAACGCCCGCGCTGACTTGCGGCAACCATATCTTTGCGGGCAATCTCTCTTTTGCTCAATTTCAAAAATCCCTCTTTGACGGTTTTGGATTCAACTTTCACAAATGCCTTATCAGAATCGGGCTTGTAGTACTCAATATCTTCGGGTGTTGGTATATTTCTGCTCCACAACTCTCGCGGGTCGGGATTGATAATAAAGACAACCTCTCTCGTTAAAAGTGGTTTTCCTTCTTCCCAATCCTTTCTTTTGAATTTCATTTCAATTTTATGGTCGCCCGCTTGTGTTAGCGTACCTTTGATTTTCTTCTCTTCGGGAAAATACTGCAAACCAATGTCTTCCAGTTTTTCAAACGAAACTTCGGCTATTTCAGGCATTTCTAATGTCTCAAAATCGAAATCAATTTCATATGGCTGATTTACTTTTCCGTTGAGGAAAGTAATTTGTTTGTTTTTGATTTGAAACGCTAATGCATCGTTTTTTGCTTTTTCTTTATCGGGTTGCGCTCCCGAATCAAAAACTTTCGGCATATCTGTTTGTTGTTGATTGTCTGTTGTCTGCGTTTTTTGGTTTTCCTCTATTTGCGTAGGATTTTCTTCTGTTGTCGTTATTTCACTCGTTGGAACTTCCTCTTTAATAACTTCCGAATAAGGCACATCTTCGTCAGGTTTGGGAAGTTGCTTTTCCAAAAGTTCATCAATGAACTGTTTGATTTCTTTACTGTGCGTTTCGAGAAAATCTTTAATTTGGCTGTCGTCCAAACCTTTTTCTTCTAAATATTTTTTGATTGTTTCCATAGTTTATCCTCTTGTTCGTGAAACATCAATATCTTCGCCACCCAAACTATATTCTGCCCGTTCGCCGCACCATGGACAAGTTTGTAATTTTTCCTCGTTGCTGCAATGAATACCGCCACATTTGCAAGTACTGAATCCAAACTGATTTCCACAACAAGGACATGCAGGGAAACCGTATAAAGAATGTGTATTGACTTTGCCAACGGCTTGTCGTCCATCCGACAATTCAAAATAAGTTTTGTCAATCGGAAATGCTCCAACCAACCTATATTGTAGCACCTTTGCATTGGGTATGAATTCTGCGAACTCGGAAGAAACCAAATTATGCTGATACTTAATAAGATAATACCGCTCTGTAGTCTGACATTTTGCGAGAATAACGGCAAAATTATCGTCTATTTTCGCAGGTAAATGTTTATCTAAATCAATCTTTACCAAGGTATCATCTTTTATTGGGGCAAGTTGTAATTCGTCGCTATTTGCCTCGCTCACGCTGACACTGCTTGTTTTGATAGAAGCCGTTACCCATTTGAAGAATTGCTTAAATGACTCAACACCAGTTGATTTCAATAGTAGCACATTTTCGGTTATTTTTCCGAAAGTAGTCATATTGGCATTATCACCCAATGAAATGACAATTAAGTTTGTACTTTTCCGATACTTTTGATTCCATTGGTCGAAAGCGGCTTGATAGTCATCGGTGGGATTACCATCTGTAAAAAGGAAAACAATTGGTTTCCAATCGCCTTTTGTTTCCAATGTGGTTTTTTGAATGGACGAGTCAAGATCGTTCATTAGAAATGTCAAAGCATTTCCGAGCGAAGTACCGCCCCCGATTGGCAGTTTAGGCGGATAAAACTGTGTCAGTTCTGCCAACGGTGTTAACTTCTTTGCTTTACCTGCAAAGGCAATAATGGAAACATAAACTGTTTCCAATGCGTAAGGGTCGGTGCGCAACTCTTTTACTAGGGTCGCGATACCATCCTGCACTTGTTCAATGGGGTCGCCAACCATTGATTCGGACACGTCAATTAAAAAATAAATCGGTAATCGTCTCATAATAAAAATTTTAAAATAATTAAAAACAATATTAGCAAAATAATTTGCGACATATCTACTGCAAAGCCATTACCCACCTGTACGGGTTTTGCTATTTTTCGCAGTAAATTCAAAACAAGCTGAAATATACGTTCAAAAAACAGAGGGGCAAGTTGTAATTCGTCGCTATTTGCCTCGCTCACGCTAACACTGCTTGTTTTGATAGAAGCCGTTATACCCATTTTAAGAATTGCTTAAATGACTCAACACCAGTTGATTTCAATAGTAGCACATTTTCGGTTATTTTTCCGAAAGTAGTCATATTGGCATTATCACCCAATGAAATGACAATTAAGTTTGTACTTTTCCGAT
>BNXT01000143.1 GCA_025999775.1 Bacteroidia bacterium
CGCCTCCACCGCGTTGAACAAATACACCGCAGGAGCATTCCAATTGATGGCTATTTCGTTGGAAGCGTAGGATTGCTCGTTGTCCACAAAAGTCGTTTCGGGTTCTGTGAATAGATAGATGGCGTTGTCTTGCCAGGGCGCATTAGCGTTGACGCCGCCGGATAGCAAGCCGGACACAGGCTCCTCAATGCCGTCAGATACAGAGGGGCGATGGTGCGGATGCTTTACCGAATGACTGCCAAAGCCGGTTACAAAACAGTAGCCCGTCGCATTTTTGCCCAAAAGGTAGTCCACATTGGTGGCTGCGGCGTTCAGATATTTTTTGTCATTGGTCAATAAATAGGCTTGTATCAATAGGACGCCCTGATTAGCGGCTACCGAATTGCTGCCCCAAATAAAATCGCTCTTGTGTCCGCCCATTACCACGCCAAAAGCATTGGTTGAAATGCCTGCCAGCAATTCGTTTGCCGCGGCAATTACCTTGGGGCGCACGACATCGGCATAGCCTGCCGTTTTGTGGCGCAGCAGCGAATACACGCCAAGCGTATGCACATTTGCCCACGAGGGAACGGTTACGGAGTCGTTGATACCTGCGTCAATTGTTTTTTTGTAAAGCGTATTTTGTGTAGTAATAAATAATTCCGCAGCCGCCCAAAACCATTCGTCTGCAAAAGTTCTGTCGCCGTAGGCGCCTGTAACGATGGGCGGTTGGTGCTTTTTGTTCATGTCATCTTGCGCATATTCTACCTGCGGATTTTGGAGCGCCCACGCCCACGCTTGTTGTGCAGCCTGCAAGCAACTATCTGCCAAGCCCGGATACACAGGGTTTTTGCTATACACCCGTGCCGCTTGTGCGCACACCGCCGCAAAATCCAAAGCCGCAGCCGTGCCTTTTTGCACCACATAACGCGGCTCTTTGGTTTCGCCCGGACGAGCCGTCAAGGCATCAAAACTCGCATTGGTCAATTTGTGATACACCCCGCCATCATTAGGGTCTTGCATAGTGAGCATCCAGCGTAAATTGTAAGCCGCTTCGTCGAGAATATCCACTTCCAATGTTTTGAAATAATCGGGAAAATCTTCGTAGGCAGAAAGTAAAGTGCCCATTGTGATGCCGCTATTGACGATATATTTGTTGTAGTCGCCCGCATCGTACCAGCCGTGCGGCGAACTAATCACAGTGCCTGTGGGGCGTTCTTTTGTGGCTGCCGACGAATGTACATACACCAAAGTGTCGGGATGTCCTGTGGCGCGTTGGTGGTAAAAGCCTGTCAAAACGCCTTTTGCCACGTCGCGATAGACTTGCTTGCCTATTGTGAATGGCGCGGACTTCAATGGACCTGCTACAATGTAGTAACTGCCGGAGGTAGTGAAGTTTGTAAAATCAGCCCAACGAGTTACCACCGACGAATTTTTGGATTGAATAGGCTCGCCCAATTTTCCGCTATACACAACTTTTGCGGAGTGTGCATCCACCAATTGAAATTCCGTAAAAAATGGGGTGTTCAAATTCACAATAGCTGCCACCTTTTCCGCTGTCGGGTAATAGCCTATTTGATTGAAAGAAATTTGAGGCAAAGGTTTTTTGGAAACAGCAGGGCGGTTGGCAAACACCGATACAAAACTCATCGCGGGCAGTTGTACTTCTAAATTTCCATCGGGCAAAAATTTATAGTTGTGCACTTCTTTCATTCCTTGCTCGTGATGGGTTACATACACTTTTATTTTGGCTCTGCCTGCCGTCAAGCCTTTGATGACGGCGCTTCGGGCGGCTCCGTTGTTTACAGCGTGCACCACATATTCGCCCCGCGCAATGTTGCCAAATGCGGCTGTGTTCACTTCTTTTTTGCTGCTGCTCACAGGCAATGCAAACGCATTTTGGGGTGTGCTTGCCAATTGTTTGAGGTTCCAAAACCGTTGTGTCGGTTGCAATGCGCCTTCCGAGCCATACACGCCTGCGCCCCAGAGCAAAGAATAATCGGACGTGAGTTGCCATTGCAAAATGCTTTGCGGCTGACAAATAGCGGCGATGCGCACGTAGAGATTGATTTCGTAAAGGGCAAATGTTTGTTCTTTAAAAATTTGCGGATACACCCACGCAGCAGCATCGGTGCTGCCTTCGCCCACTATGAGCGGCACGTTTAATCGACGAGCGGCGGCTGCCCATTTTTCCAACGTGGCATCGTCGCAGCCGCGCCACGAGTGAAACGAAACGGCAGCAATGTAAGGATGCGTTTCTTTGTCGTCTATCGCAGGATTGATAAATTCGTAAGTTGTGGCATCGGAATTGTCGCCCAAAAGCATCTTGGTACTTAGTCCTTTACCCGCCATATAACTACCCAAACCTTTGATAAACTCCGCGTGTTCTTTGGCTGTGTGCAACACGTCGATACCGATGTCCGATTCGTTGAACGAAAACGCCGTAGCCTCCACGCCATAGAGCGTTTTGAGCGCCAACAAATAATCTGTGAGCGATTGATAGACCTGTTGCGCTTTGCGTGGGTCTAAGCGGTAGGCTTGCACGCCCCATTTGCGGGGATAGTCTTCGGGCTTGCCGTCAATTGCCCAAGTGGGCGGAAACCAAGCACTTACGATGACCGGCATACCCAACTTTTTTAACCGTTGCGCCATCTCCATTGCCGCTTGCACGCGCTCATCAAGTTTGCCGTTCAATGCATCTGCCAGCGGGTTGCTGTTTTCGTCAGGATGCCAACTGCGCCAAGGCATCTCCACGCGACCGTAAGCCACGCGCAGGCTATCCAAGCAATAGTCAATTACTTGCGGGTCGGCAACCGGGTTTTGCAGGCGAAAATTGCCGCCCAATCCCAAAAACTCACGTCCGGGTTTGTCGGTATTCACTGTGATAGCGACTGTTTCGGTGTCTATTGCACCCGAAACGGTAATTTCAACAGAGAGATGCGCTTTTTGCCCTTTCTTAACAGCGCCTTTGACAATGGCGATGTCCTGCGTGCCGCTCTTAGAGCCAACTTTCACAGTTTGTCCTTGAATATCAGGCTGTTCGATATGCCAATATACGCCATCCAAATTGAGCGTAGTATCCGATTGTAAGTCAATCACAACGCGCACTTTGCCTCGCGACAAATCTGTTACCACTTCGGTAAAACGAATGCCATCGATGGCAGTAGTTACCGTCTGCGTTTGCCCATTGCGGGCATACTGCGGGCGAAATTGCTGCTCTTTGCCGGTAGAATGGGTAAAAGACTTGTCTTTGCCAACAACGCAGATACTTGACTCAAAATCAATGAGTTGTCCGTCAATGCGCACGCCTGTGAGATTGCCCCACGCCATCACTTCTGTTTGTGCAGATGCGGCAGGCGCGATGCACAAGATCATCAATAAAAAATAAATAAATTTTTTCATAACTATCTCATTTTCAAATTAAAATTGTGTGAACGATTTGGATACAAACTCCATCACTTCAGGCAATTCCATACGCCAATACGTCCACGTATGCCCGCCGTCTTTCACGCGGTATTCGTGCGGTATCTGTTTGTCTTTGAAAAAGATATGCAGTTCGCTATTGTCGCGATAGAGGAAATCGTCATCGCCAACGCTCACATACCAGCGCACTTGTTTTATTTTTTCCAAATCTTCCGCAGAAGCCCTGTCAACAATCGTTTCTACCTTATGTTTTACCTGATATGCCTCTAATTGTTTTTCAGAATACTTGGCATCTTTATTTGTCCATGCACGGGTGGTAGCGCTCAATGGAGCGGCAGCGGCAAACAACTCCGGATGATGCAAAGTGTAGTAAATGGTGCCGCCTCCCCCCATCGACAAGCCTGATATAGCCCGATAGCGTTGCTCACTGCGTACGCGATAGGTCTTTTCAATATGGGGAATCAATTCTTTGAAGAAAAAATCCTCGTAGTCAAAACTCCCGTCAGGCGCATTGAAGTAGCCTTTTACCTTCGTGTTGGCATCGGGCATAACGATAATCATTGGCGCCGCCGCACCTTCGGCAATCGCTTTATCTGCAATGTGCTGCACCTGTCCAAACTGTACCCAGCCGGTATGGTTGTCGCCGCTGCCGTGCAGGAGATACAGAACGGGATACGACACATCACTATCTTCGTAGCCCGCAGGTAGATAGACAGCATAGCTACGCTCCATCTTCAAGATGTCGCTCTTAACTTTTCTTGTTTCATACACTTGGCTCTTTTGAGCCGTTGCGCCAACAGCTATACTTAGCAGTAGCATTGC
>BNXT01000144.1 GCA_025999775.1 Bacteroidia bacterium
GGGGTGTGTTTTGCGGAAATGGGTGTAGATGTCGTATGCGTGGACATTGACAAAACTAAAATAGCTAATCTCAAACAAGGTATCTCGCCTATTTATGAGCAAGGGTTGGATGAACTTTTAAAGAAGGCTATCCAGAATGGGCACCTTCAGTTTTCCACCGAGTTATCGGAGTGTTTAGATGGTACGTCTGTGGTTTTCTCCGCGGTGGGAACCCCCCCCGACGAGGACGGTAGCGCCGATTTATCATACGTGCTCTCCGTCGCCAAAACGATTGGTAAGTATATGAATCATCATTTGCTGGTGGTAACCAAAAGTACTGTTCCTGTTGGCACGGCAGCCAAAGTACGTCAAGCGATTCAGCAAGAATTAGAGACACGCGGCGTAGATATTGCTTTTGATGTAGCCTCCAATCCTGAATTTCTTAAGGAGGGTACCGCTGTGAAGGATTTTATGTATCCCGAACGTATTGTGATAGGCGTGGAAAGTCAGCAGGCTCAAGAAATTATGCAACATTTGTATAAACCGTTTACACTGAATGGACACCCTATTATTTTTATGGATGTTACCTCTGCTGAAATGACTAAATATGCCGCCAATGCTATGCTTGCAACACGTATCAGTTTTATGAATGATATTGCTAATGTGTGTGAGTTGGTGGGCGCTGACATCAACCAAATTCGTAGAGGTATTGGTAGTGATAGTCGTATTGGTACTAAATTTCTTTATTCGGGTATAGGTTACGGCGGGTCATGCTTTCCAAAAGACGTGAAAGCCTTGGTCAAAACAGCCGAACAGAACGGCTATACAATGCGCGTTTTAAAAGCCGTTGAAGACGTGAATGAAGACCAAAAAATGTTACTGTTTAAAAAGTTTTACAACTATTTTAAAGGCGATATTAAAGGCAAAACTGTGGCTATGTGGGGATTGGCATTCAAACCCGGTACCGATGATATGCGCGAAGCGCCTGCTTTAGTGCTTATCGATCAGCTTCTTAAAGCCGGATGCACGGTTAGAGTCAACGATCCGGTGGCTATCGACGAAAGCAAACGACGTATCGGCAATACAGTAGCTTATTGTAACGACCTATACACAACCTTGGAAACCGCTGACGTGCTGTTCTTGGTTACCGAATGGACGGAATACCGCTTCCCCAATTGGGACAAAGTGAAACAATTGTTGAAATATCCTGTTGTGTTCGACGGTCGCAACATCTTTGAAAAATCGACGCTTACCGCAGAGTGTATTGAGTATTTTGGCGTTGGACTTTAATTATTAAAAATTATACTATGTTAACTGCTATTTCCCCTATTGATGGGCGCTATCGTCGTCATATCGAAGCGTTAGCCGACTATTTTTCCGAACAGGCATTGATAGCTTATCGAGTTAGGGTTGAAATAGAATACCTCATTGCGCTATCACACGTAGGTTTGCCGAAATTAAAACCGTTTTCGCATACGGAAGAACAAAGTCTGAAACAGTTGTACCAACAGTTCACCGAAGCGGATGCACAGCGTGTGAAAACGATAGAAACAACCACAAATCACGATGTTAAAGCCGTTGAGTATTTTATCAAAGAGAAATTAGAAACACTAAACTTATCGGATTGCAAAGAGTACGTGCATTTCGGCTTAACTTCACAAGATATCAATAACACAGCGCAGCCATTGATGTTAAGAGATGCTCTGAATCATGTCTATCTTCCGATGGTCAAATTACTTGTACATATCTTGCACGAGAAAGCGCTCCAATGGAGCGAGGTTGCGATGTTAGCACACACACATGGACAACCCGCTTCTCCTACGCGTCTGGGTAAAGAACTCGAAGTCTTTGTAGAACGACTCAATATTCAGTTAACAACACTCGAACAGATTCCCTGCTCGGCTAAATTTGGGGGTGCAACCGGTAATTTTAACGCCCACCACGTAGCCTTTCCTGATATAGATTGGGTCATCTTTGCTAATCAGTTTGTTGCACAAACACTCGGATTAGAGCGTTCGCAAACAACTACACAAATTGAACACTATGATAATTTGGCAGCCTTATTAGATGCCTTAAAGCGCATTAACACTATTTGGATCGACTTTTGCAGGGATATGTGGACGTATATTTCGATGAACTATTTTCAACAAACCGTTAATGCCAATGAGGTTGGTTCTTCGGCTATGCCACATAAAATAAACCCTATTGACTTTGAAAATGCAGAAGGCAATTTAGGCTTGGCAAATGCAATTTTTGAACATTTATCCGGTAAATTACCCATCTCTCGTTTACAGCGAGACCTGACGGATTCTACAGTGATGCGTAATGTGGGCGTACCCATAGCACATACCTTGATAGCAATGAAATCTTTAGAAAAAGGGATTGGCAAATTAGTACTCAATAAATCAACTATCGAAGCCGATCTTGACCATAACTGGGCAGTTGTAGCCGAAGCTATCCAAACGATTCTGCGTGTAGAAAATTATCCTAATCCCTACGAAACACTGAAACAGTTGACTCGTAAAAATCAAGCTATTACACAGCAAACCATTGCCGAATTTATTGAAACTCTGGATGTGAATGTAGATTTGAAGAAACGGTTATTAGCCATTACGCCGCATAATTACACCGGTATCAATCTGCTGGGTGCAAAACATTAGGTAGCGTTTCGATGAACACATTGGATAGATATGATGTGATCGTTGTCGGAGGTGGTCATGCAGGATGTGAAGCCGCTCGGACTGTCGCTTTGATGAATAAACAAACGCTACTGATCACGATGAATATCGACCGGTTAGCGTATATGTCGTGCAATCCGGCTATGGGTGGCGTTGCCAAAGGACAAATAGTACGCGAGATAGATGCTTTGGGTGGCTATTCCGGTATCGTTACCGACGAGAGTACCATCCAATTTCGGATGCTGAACCGTTCCAAAGGTCCTGCCATGTGGAGCCCTCGTGCACAAACTGATTTAGCGGTATTTTCTCACAAATGGCGACAACAAATAGAGCTAACATCCGGTCTTTTCATACGCAATGATGAAGTAGTAAGTTTAATCATTGAAAATCAGACCGTTAAAGGTGTTACAACAGCGCTCGGACAATCGTATTACGCCACGGCGGTCGTCTTGGCAAATGGTACTTTTTTGAATGGTAAGATACACGTTGGAGAAGTGAATTTCACGGCTGGACGTATCGGCGAAAAAGCAGCCCAAAAATTAACGCAAAGCTTACTGGATCACGGCTTTGAGGTAGCACGTCTGAAAACAGGCACCCCTGTACGCGTGGATGGTAGAACCATCAATTTTGATGCGCTCATCCCTCAACCCGGTGATGATAATCCGGATAAGTTTTCCTTTAGTCCGACACAAGCGGTAAGTCGGCAATTACCCTGCTATTTGGCACACACGAATGAGGTTGTGCACGATGTCTTACGACGGGGCTTCGACCGCTCGCCAATGTATCAAGGTCGCATACAAGGCGTTGGTCCTCGATATTGCCCATCCATAGAGGATAAAATTAACCGCTTTGCCGATAAAACCCAACATCAGCTCTTTGTTGAACCTTTAGGTAGAGAGACCTGCGAATACTATATTAACGGCTTCTCATCCTCTTTGCCGGAATCCATACAAGTAGAAGCATTGCACAAAATCAAAGGTTTTGAACAGGCTAAAGTATTTCGTCCGGGTTACGCCATCGAATACGATTATTTTCCGCCGACACAACTAAAACCTAATTTGGAAACTAAGCTTATTCAGCGCTTGTTCTTTGCTGGACAAATCAACGGTACTACCGGTTATGAGGAAGCGGCTGCACAAGGCTTGATGGCAGGTATCAACGCCGTACAGTCCATCAATGAACATGACCCTATCGTCCTAAAACGTAATGAAGCTTACATTGGCGTACTTATTGACGATCTTGTTACCAAAGGCGTTGATGAGCCGTATCGGATGTTTACCTCACGTGCCGAATACCGTATTCTCTTGCGTCAAGATAATGCGGATCAACGATTGACACCCATTGGGTTTAAGCTCGGTTTAGCGAATGTGCAACGCATGCAACGCTTGGAGCGCAAACAGCAATGGATAGCACAAGTGGAACACTGTTTTGACAAAAAAATAGAATCATCCTTGATTAATTCCGTGTTAGAGCAATGCCAAACCGCACCGGTAACACAAAGCGTTTCTTTCAAAAATTTATTAC
>BNXT01000145.1 GCA_025999775.1 Bacteroidia bacterium
CTACGATTTTGCGGGTTGGTCAAACGGCGGCATGATAGCCGCAGGCAGCACGGGCGACACGACCTTTACGGCAAGTTGGACGGCAACTAATTACAACATTACTTACGAATTGAACGGCGGTACAAACCATGCGGCTAACCCCGCATTATATACGATAAAGAGCACACTCATTACGTTGCAAGCCCCCACGCGAGACGGCTACACATTTGCAGGATGGTCAAACGGCGGCATGATAGCCGCAGGCAGCACGGGCGACACGACCTTTACGGCAAGTTGGACGGCAACTAATTACAACATTACTTACGAATTGAACGGCGGTACAAACAATGTGAATAACCCCGCAACATATACGATTGAAAGCATAGTCACCTTGCAAGCCCCCACGAAGGACTACTATAATTTTGTGGCGTGGTCAAACGGCGGTGTGATAGCCGTAGGTAGCACAGGCGACGCAACCTTCACGGCAAGTTGGGCGTCAACGAATTACAACATTACCTACGAATTGAACGGCGGTACAAACCATGCTACTAATCCCGCATTATATACGATAGAGAGCACACTCATCACCTTGCAAGCCCCCACGCGAGACGGCTACGATTTTGCGGGTTGGTCAAACGGCGGCATGATAGCCGCAGGCAGCACGGGCGACACGACCTTTACGGCAAGTTGGATGATAGTAACTCCCATTATTAGCGCCCACCCGCAAAGCAGCACGACCGTAAACATAGGCGACAGCGTTACCTTGTCGGTATCTTCGTCTATGAGCGGCGTTGCCTTGACCTATCAATGGTACCGCAATACTGTCAATAGCAACATAGGCGGCACAGCAGTAGGCACAAACAGCAACACTTACACGCCGTCAACTGCCACCGCAGGCACATTCTACTATTATGTTGTAGTAACCAATCCAAGCGGTGCAACAGCATCAGTAACAAGTAATGTTGCTACAGTAACTGTCAGCGACCCCGCCTTTGTCGTAACAAGGCAAAGCATCGTGCCTCTGAAAATTTACCCCAACCCTGTCGTTAATGGAGAGTTGAGAATTGAGAGTGAAGATTTGAGAATTGAGAACGGAGAATTTAGAGTGGAAATTTACAATGTGAATGGCGCAAAGGTGCTTGAAACGCCATTGTCAATTGTCAATTATCAATTGTCAATTAACATTGCACACCTTCCCTCAGGTGAGTACATTGTGAAAATAGGGAATAGGATAGCGAAAGTGGTGAAAAGATAATGAACAATAGGGGTGGGGTTTCCTGCCCCTTTTTGTTAATTGAGAATTGAGTGAAGTGTGGAATTGAAATTTAGGAATTTAGAAATGTAGAAATTCCCCCACATTATTCATTATTTCCAATCCTGCAAATCCTTTAATCTTGAAAATCCTGGTTCAGACAATCGCAACGGCGCATACCTCACCATCCTCTATTGCAAGGGGATTGCGGGTCAAGCCCGCAATGACGACCTCTGAAAATTGTTCATTATTTAAATCCTGCAAATCCTAAAATCTTGTAAATCCTGATTCAGACAATTGCGTGTTTGATTTAGTCGCTTACCTAACGGCAAGCGGGTTAATGGTGACTCATTTTTTCTACCAACATTTTGTCCCTAACGGGACATGAATAGCGCCTCAAAAATCCATTGTTCATTATTAATTATTCATTATTTTTTCACTCCACCCTCCACCCTCCTCACTTCACACTCTATTGTTCATTGTTAATTATTCATTTATTCAGTGTTGTGTAATTCAAAAAATTTATGTAAATTTGCATAATCAAAAAGTTGCATTTGTAACTTGAATGTGTGTCCCAATAAAATGTGTAACTTTGTGAATTAAAATAGCGCTTATATGATTAAACGGATTCTTTTTACAGGTTCTAACGGACAGATTGGTTCCGAATTGTCCCGTGCTTTTCGTAAGATATACGGAAATGAGAATGTGATTGTAACGGATATTGCTCCCAATAGTAAGGTAGCGGATGATCATTACGAACAGTTGGATGTATTGGATGCCGACCGTCTGGCAAAGTTAGTCGATACCTACAAAGTGGATGCTATCGTGCATCTGGCAGCGCTGTTGTCGGCGGTGGGGGAACAAAAACCGCAGTTGGCTTGGAATATCAATATGAACGGTACGATAAACGTGTTTGAAGTGGCACGAGAGAAAAAATTACAACGCGTGTTTGTACCCAGTTCTATCGGCGTTTTTGGCTCAACAACACCTTTAGATAACACACCTCAAGATACTGTTTTACAGCCATCTACGATGTATGGTATAACCAAAGTGTCGGGCGAACTTTTGGGCGATTACTACGTAAAAAAATACGGATTGGATATTCGCGGCTTACGCTACCCCGGTATCATCAGTAATGATACGCTACCCGGTGGCGGTACGACAGACTATGCCGTGGCTATCTACTACGATGCCATTAAACAGGGTAGCTACGAATGTTTTTTATCCGAAAACACGATGCTGCCGATGATGTATATGCCGGACTGTATCAAGGCTACGACCGATTTATTCCAAGCCGATTTCAGTAAACTTAAACATCATACAGGCTTTAATTTGGCGGCGTTTAGCGTAACACCCAAAGATATGGCAGCGTCGATACGTAAATACATCCCTAATTTCACTATATCCTATAAACCTGATTTCCGACAAGCTATAGCCGATTCATGGCCAAATACCATTGACGATAGCGCAGCACGTACGGAATGGCAATGGAAGCCGAATTACGACTTGGATACCATGACCCAAGACATGCTCAAGGTTATCGGCGACAAACATACAAAGGGGCTTCTATAGATGAACGTTGCAGCCTTGGTGTCAGGCGGCGTCGATAGCTCGGTGGTGGTATATCGACTTAAAGAGCAAGGTATTACACCTACGATTTTCTATATCCGTATCGGCATGGATAGCGAACAGGGCTATATGGATTGTAGCGCCGAAGAAGACATCGAAATCACGACGTATATCGCCCGAAAATACGGTTGCCCTCTTGAAATTGTCTCGTTACACCAAGAATATTGGGACAACGTGGTTACCTATACTATCGAAGCCGTCAAACAAGGGTTAACACCGAACCCCGACATTATGTGCAATAAAATGATAAAATTTGGGGTCTTTGAACAAAAATATGGTTTCCATTTTGATAAGATTGCTACCGGACACTATGCAACCACGACGGCTATTAACGATAAAATCTACCTTTCTACCGCTAAAGACCATCATAAAGACCAAACCTATTTCTTAGGTCAGTTAGATTTCATGCAGGTTTCGCGCCTGTTATTTCCTATCGGTGATTTATTGAAAAGTGAGGTACGCACCATAGCGGCGGCGGAACAAATGCCCTGCGCAACACGCAAGGATAGTCAGGGTATCTGTTTCTTGGGTAAAATTAACTACAACGACTTTATTCGTCGCTATTTAGGCGAAAAAGAGGGACTTATTGTTGACCACGAAACAGGCAAAATTATTGGTAAACACAAGGGCTTTTGGTTTCACACGATAGGGCAAAGACGCGGCTTGGGGTTAAGCGGCGGACCGTGGTTTTGTGTGGATAAAGATATTGACAATAACATCATTTACGCTTCGTGTGGCTACGACCCGCAGACACAGTACGGCAAAACCATAGCCCTACAGCCACCTTTGCACTTCATCACCGATAACCCATGGAATGAACCTGTTGATAACATCACCATTGCCTTCAAAATACGGCATACGCCTGAGTTTACGATGGGTACGCTCTCCAAGCAGGATAACCGCTATATCATCGAATCATCGGAAAAGATACAGGGCATAGCGCCGGGGCAGTTTGGCGTCATCTACGATAAAGACTGTAAACTGTGCTTAGCAAGCGGTATGATAGCGCTGTCAATTGTCTGAACCAAGATTTTAATAATGAACAATGAATAATTTTCAGAGGTCGTCATTGCGGGCTTGACCAGCAATCCCCTGCAACAGCAACAGTATTGAGACGCTCCACATATTGTTCATTTTCTTTTGTGGCAATAACCTTTTTCTTATTACTTTTCCTTTTGTCTTGATACAAAAGAAAAGTAACAAAAGAAAAAAATCAAGGCTAAGTATATTTTGCTACTACGCAGTTTTACGAGGCTAAAATGCAAAAACTCACAGGCTTTGCCTGCTCAAACAGTTTGCATT
>BNXT01000146.1 GCA_025999775.1 Bacteroidia bacterium
AAATAGGATGCGTACAGCACTGTGATGGCTTTTGTGAAGATCGCGGAAGTGTTAGACGTGGATGAGAGAGATTTATTTCAACAAAAAAATAACCCTTTGTTATTAGATTATGAGCTTGTTTCAACATACCGTCCTAAAAAAGCAAATTGCCGCATCTTCCAACAAAATCGGAGATGCATACAAATTATATGCGTCTTACTTTTTGAATCCTGAAGTTCAGGAAAACATCCGCGACAGCAAAGAAGAACAGTTTCAGGAAGGTTTTCTGCGGGAACTTTTTGTGAAAATTTTTGGTTATACGCTCAATCCCGAACCGAATTACAACCTGATTACCGAGAAGAAAAATGAAACTAACTCCAAGAAAGCAGATGGGGCAATACTCATCAACAGCGAAGTGCGTGGCGTTATCGAACTGAAAGACCACAAAACCACCGACCTTAAACAAGTGGAATCGCAGGCTTTCGGCTATAAGAACAATAACCGCAAAACGGCATACGTCATTATTTCCAATTTTGAAAAATTGCGGTTTTATATCGAAAATACAATTGATTTTGAGGAGTTCAACTTGTTCCATTTAAAAGAAGAGGATTTTGCCGTTTTATGGATTTGTCTGGCTTATGAGAACATTGCCAAAGATTTGCCCAAGCAGTTGAAAAGCGAATCGACTAATAATGAAGACCAAATTACGAAACAACTGTATAAAGATTACTCCACATTCAAGCGCGAACTTTATGCAGATATTCTTGCCCATAACAAGGGGATTAATCCCCTTGCTTTGTTCAAAAAAACGCAGAAACTGTTAGACCGCCTGCTTTTCATTTTTTTTGCAGAAGACTGTAACCTGCTGCCGCCCAATTCCATGTCGGAAATCATTACCCAATGGGAAAACCTGAAAGATATGGATGAATATAAACCCTTGTATGAGCGCATTAAAAAGTATTTCGGATATATGAATATGGGGTTTAAGGGGAAGAAATACGATGTTTTCGCGTATAACGGCGGATTATTCAAACCCGATGAAATACTCGACAGCATAGTTATTTCCGATGACGTACTTCGTAAACATTCGCTGAAATTATGCCAATATGATTTCGCCAGCGAGGTGGATGTCAATATTTTGGGACATATTTTTGAGAACAGTTTATCTGAAATAGAAGAGATTGCCACAGACATAGCAAGAGGGTTAAACCCCTTGTCAAATACAAATGCCGTTTCCAAACGCAAGAAAGACGGTGTTTTCTACACGCCGCGATATATCACAACGTATATTGTGGAAAATACGCTCGGCAAATTGTGCGCCGACAAAAAAAAAGAACTTGCTATTGACGAATCGGAATATTTCGCCGCCAAAAAACGCCCGAAAGCCGAAACAAAAAAATTAGCAGACAAATTAACCGTTTATCGCGATTGGCTACTTGCACTGACCATTTGTGACCCCGCTTGCGGTAGCGGCGCATTCCTCAATGCCGCCCTTGATTTTCTGATGAGCGAACATCGCTTGCTTGACGAACTGACAGCCAAACTGTTCGGCAGTGCGATTGTATTTCCCGACATTGAGAACACCATTTTGGAAAATAATCTATATGGTGTGGACATCAACGAGGAAAGCGTAGAAATTGCCAAACTCGCCTTGTGGCTGCGTACCGCCAAGCCGCAACGCAAACTTAATTCGCTGAACAACAATATTAAATGCGGTAATTCGTTGATAAGTCCATGCCCATCATCGCAAGGGGATTTATCCCCTTGTCAAATAGAGAAAGCATTCGACTGGCAAAAAGAATTTCCACAGGTATTTAAAGAAAAAGATAAAATAGCATTCCACGTTACGACTGCAATACATGACAGCCGCACCTCTCAAAGAATGATTGATTACAAAGTACGCGAAAAACGATATAATAAGGGGATTAATCCCCTTGTTAGCAGTCCCATTCCGTTATATGATGAAGATGAACTGATTATTACAAAAACCATTGCAGAAATAGTAAAAGACGACAATTTGAATGTATTGGCGTACAATATTTGCAGAGACCATTTGCATATATTATTAGTGTGTGAAGCAGAGGAATTAGATAAATTTGTAGGAAAAATAAAGGGAAGAACTGCACGCGCCTGCAACAGTAACAAGGGGATTCATCCCCTTGTCAAAGAGGGAGAAGAAAGAAGCGTACCGCTATGGACACAAAAATTCGGCTACAAAGAAATAACCAACCATGAGCAGTTATACAACACGATAGAATACATTAAAAATAATCGAATAAAACACGAATTGCCGGATAACAAGGGGATTCATCCCCTTGCCAATACAATGCTTTGCACCATCGACCACGCCTTCCGCCCCGAATACACAGGCGGCTTTGATGTGGTGATTGGGAATCCGCCGTATGTACAAGGTCAAATTAATGATAGTGATAAAAAGTATTACACAAAATACTACAAAACAGTTGAAGGGAAGCCTGATTTATATCGGATTTTTATTGAGAAATCTATAGACTTGATTAAGGATAATGGAATAATGTCATTTATTACACCCAACACATTTTTAACTATTCCAAGTTCAAAAAAATTAAGAGATTTTATAAAAGAAAATTGTTCAATATGCAAAGTATTTAATTTCAAAGGAAGTGTCTTTGAAGAAGCAAATGTAAATACTGCAATTTTTGTTATAGAGAAAGGTGGTGCAATTGATAAAACACAATTCATATTCGATAATGCAGTAATCCCTAATGCAGTAACTTTATTGAAAGCTATTAATGAATCTAACTGGGTTGATTATGACAACTTGAAAAAGTCTGACAAAATTGAATGTTTGCAAAATGAACAGTATAATACAATCATTAATAAAATAAATGAAGTTAAGAAAACACTCTCAGAATTAGCGGATTATACTATTGGTTTACAGGTATATCATAACACAATACATTCAAAAGACGATATTACAAATAGGATTTATCACTCTGAAACGAAGAAAGATGAAACTTATATTCCGGAAATTGGAGGAAAAAATATTGCAAGATACAACTTGCTATTGCCAATAAAAGAATATGTTTCATACGGTGAATGGTGCTATAATAAACCTGACATCAAATATTTAACCGGAAAAAGAATATTAGTAAGAGAAATCCCTTCAAAAGAGAATTTAATTTGTTCTTTATACGAAGGTAATGGAGTTCCCAATAAAGCGGTAATTATAATAAAATCTGTGGATAGCATTCTATACGAATTATTGGCTATACTAAACTCAAAATTGATGGGCTTTTACATAAACAACACAACAGAAAAGGGAACACAACAGTTATTTCCAAGGATTTCACTTACATCAATAAAAAACATACCTATCAAATTATCAGAAAGTAATGTACTGTCAGATAAAGTTCAACAAATGCTTTCCCTCAATGCCGACTTGCAAGCCAAGCGCCAACGCTTCCTGAAACGTTTATCCGATAATTTCAATTTGGATATAACAAGGGGTTTAAACCCCTTGTCAAAGTTCGACGAATTGGAATTTAAGCAATTTTTGGCAGAGTTGAAGAAGCAAAAAATTACCCTCTCGCTCAAACAGCAGGATGAATGGGAGGAATATTTTAATGAATATCAATCGGAATGTCGTAATTTTGTGGGGCAGATAGAGGCAACGGATAAAGAGATTGATGGGTTGGTTTATGCGTTGTATGGATTGGGGGAGAAGGAAATAAAAATCATTGAAAATTAATAATTTAAAAATAGAATATCATGGGAGAAAATTCCGTACGTTCAGGTAGAGATGGAGAAAAAATCTCAAAAGAAATTCTCAAACTTATAGGTTGGGATAGTGTCGCGTGCAATCTTGATTTAGATTGCTCTTTTCCAAGTAAGCATAAGGCAAAAACACACGGAGTTGATGTCCTATATTCTTATGATAATCCTTTATATCATAATAATAGAGATATTGTGATTGGCTCAGTTAAACATTTTGAAAATGGTTATCCTTCCAACAAGAAGAGTCAAATACAAGAACATATTTTAGAACTGACCACAAATCTCGGTTGTCTAAAAGAGAGTGACCAAATTTTGAATTTAGTAGGACAATCGTCTTTCAAAACACACTACAAAGGATTATTATTTTGGTTAAGCAGTTCTAACAATGAATCTCAATACAATATGAT
>BNXT01000147.1 GCA_025999775.1 Bacteroidia bacterium
TTGACAGTATTGAAAAATTTTATGTACTTTTGCAATGTGTATAAATCAAAAATCTGTGTACTATGTCTGAAATAATGTTTTTCTATGAAAATGTGAGGGGACGGTTGACGTGTGTGCGTCAAGTGCGTGCGTGGGTACAAACCATTGTTGAAACGAAACACAAGCAAGCAGGATGTATCAATGTCATCTTTTGTGATAATACGTACCTTCTGAAACTGAATAAACAGTATCTGAAACACGATACATACACGGATATTATCACGTTTGACTTTGTTGACGGCGAGATCATCAACGGAGATATTTTCATCAGTTGGGAACAAACGGCAGACAATGCCAAATTATTTGGCGTTAAACATCAGGAAGAGCTGAGACGCGTGATTATCCACGGCGTACTACATTTGTTGGGCTATAAGGATAAAACAGCGCCCGAACAACAACAAATGCGACGTGAGGAAAATAAAGCTTTGACCTTGTTTAACAGTGCGTTTTTACCCGAATTGACCAAGCATAAAGAAGTAAGATGATTTTAAATAAAATTTGTAACTTTGACAAAAAAAACGATGAAACCACAAGTTAGTATTATCATGGGAAGTGTATCGGATATGCCGGTGATGGAGGCTGCGTGCAAGTTTTTGGAAGCTATGCACGTGCCGTTTGAGGTTATGGCGCTTTCGGCGCATCGCACACCGGAACAAGTGATTGATTTTGCGACACACGCGGAAGAGCGTGGCGTACAAGTCGTCATTGCCGCCGCAGGCATGGCAGCACACCTGCCGGGCGTTATCGCAGCAATGACCCCGTTACCTGTTATCGGCGTGCCTATCAAATCAAGTCTCGAAGGATTAGACGCTATTTTGGCGATACTCCAAATGCCACCGGGTATCCCCGTAGCTACCGTAGCGCTGAACGGCGCACAGAATGCCGCTATACTTGCGCTGCAAATTATGGCAACAGCTAACCCTGAATACAAGGAGAAAATAATAGCTTTTAAACAAACTCTGAAAAAGAAAATCACGGATGCCAATACGGAACTCAAGTCCGTAAAGTTTGAATATAAAACCAACTGATTAAAACTTCCAACGTAGTTGCAGTTTTATTTCCGGCTTGTCGTGCCCTTGTATCTCGTCTAATCCCGAACCGATGCTTAATCGGTCAGTGATGTTTGTGTTGGCATATTTCAACCATAACGTGAGTTTGCGGGAGCATTTGTATTGGAGCATGACATAAAATCTACTCCCTTTGTAGTAGTAAGCCGATGACGAATAGGCATATAGTACATCACTTTCAAAAGCATAGATGCGTGAGTCGTAATCGTCGGTATTGAATACGGCATAGCGAAAACTGACCGATAAAGGCGTTTGAGCAAACCGATACTGAACGTCCTGATACAGCAAAAATCCTGTAGAACGATTGGAATAAACCATGCTTAATCGTTGTTTGATTGTGATATAGTCCGAAAGGGTATGTTCCAAATGCAGTCGTGCCGTATGTTTGTGGGATTGTCCGATGGAATGTAGAAAGGGATCGTCCGTGGTGTTGATGGCTTTTGATTTGTATTGATACTGCAAATACGTGTTGAAACGTCGATTTGGTTTGAAATGGATGCGTAGGCGATGTTCAAAGCCATAAAGAGGCGCATCGGCGCTATACGACAACCACGGAAACTGAAAGAAATCCGAAAAAATCGTACTTGACCACGCTTGAGAAAATTCACATAGTAATCCGATACTTAAGGCTTTTTCATTATTAACGCTACTATTTTCAGAGATGGCATTGGCGAAGAAATTTTTGTAATACATACTATAGTTGCGGTAGTCTATATTCAGCATAGTCGTTGGTGTAAGTATCCATTTTGAGCCTAATTGATAGGCAGTAGCGCGGTTGTTATCCATCGTTATTTCGCCGTAATAACGCAAAGAACGCCAGATGCCGTCGAAGTCAAAGCCGGCATAGACACCCGATTTAGGAGGGATACTAAACTGATTGTAAGGTTTGATGGTCGGCATATAATCCACGTTGAGACGGTTGTAATGCACCGTAGCGCCTAAACGAAAGGTTGATTGCTTGAAGTCAAGGTGCATGCCGTAGAGAGATTGTAGCGCCGTGTGTTTTTTTGAAAGCTCGTTTGTCGTGCGGTGGTAGCCCGTTTCAACGATGGAAGAGATAACCGTTGGATGTCCAAGTGAATCGCAGGTTTCGACCGTGCCGTCAAGCGGTTTCCATGACACAAACTGCGCTAATTCAAAAGACCCCATCTGCCATAAAATAGCGCCTCCTTGTGAATACCCATATTCTGTTGATGAACCGTAGGGTTTAAGGGTTTGTGCTTTGCGTTTAAAATTTACGCCATCCAAGCTTTTACCCGATGTAAAGCCTTGCCACAAACAAAGACCCTGTCCGAATTGTAATTGATAGTTGCCAACAATAAGTTGCTTGATGTGTGGTGTGGGCTGACCTAATGCAAGATAACCGGAATAAAAGGGGAAGCCCTGCTTTTGGTTGCTTTTAAAGAAATTTTCACCGGGGTCTTTTTTTGCGCTAATCCCAATACGAAGGCGATTAGCTACGTCAAAACGATAGCGTAGCATCAACAAGTCCGGAGAACCTAAATATCGGTTAGCGGTAGGATTCTCGGTCGGCTGAAACCCTTGTTTAGCGACAAGCGCCCGACTGTAACGCTGCATATAATCCGATTTGCCCTGCTGACGAATAAGTCGAAGCGACAGCGGTTTCTGAGGCGGCTCTGCAAACACAATGTAAGGGGAAATCGTCTGAATGAACGACGCATCAAAGCCGTGTACAAAGTACAACTCCTGTACCGTATTCAGACTTCCGTACTCTTTGCGGTATTGTAGCAAGGCTGTTATTTGCAAATCATTGAAAATACCGAGTTTATCAAGATCTTCGTAGGTAGCAGTGTTGATGTTTAACGGATGATTACGATACAATTCCAATTGTTCAATAAGTTCGGAATAATCGTAATCCTCATCCGTGTCCATGGTATTTGGCAGTAGTACGTCTTCTAAATTCAGGGTATCATCCGCCATTAGGAGCGCATCGTATGTTGCCGAAAAACTTTTGTCAACGGTTACGTACAATAGAATTGATAAACAAATAACTATCCTCATAGACGCTATGGATTGATGCGCCAATCAACGGATAAAGATGTGATATTACCAATGATGGCGGTATATTCGGTTTGAAAAGTATAGCTAATAGGTGGCGTTTTGAAAATGAAACCAACCCCTAAGCGTCCGTCATGTTGCATAGCGCCAAGTAGTGTGAGGTTTTTGAGAATAGTGTAGCCTGCTTTTAAACGTAGTATGGGTTTGTAGAATGATTCATTTTGCATTTGTAGGCAGAAACGCAGTTGACGCGTAGGATGATAATCCATCTCTAAAGTAACGAGATGCGATAGGGGAGGGTCTTCGCGTTGGTTGTACGACAGGCGAATGTAATGGGAGAACGTTGTCAGTACATCCACTTGCTTACTGAGTGTGATTACGCAGGAGTGGTGCAGTTGCAGATACCCACGTTTGGTACGTTCATTCACATAGCGCTCGGCAATAAACGATGTACGTAGGGCATAGCTACAATAGGGGGTAAATCGTTTAGCCAGTCCAATGGCGGCTTGATGTCGCCGATAAGCTGAGTACCCATCATACGTATAGTTCACTAACCATGTACCACTGCGATGTGGTAGTACGGCAGCCAGCGTCGCATCGTTAAGATTCTTCACAAAACGATTTTCAACGCCGATGCCAAACAGAATATCCCGTTCATCGGCTAATTTAGCGCTTTGTGTAAATAGCTGCCAAACGGAGTACTGTGGCAGCCGTTCCGATAAGAGCGGTTCCGCCAAGAGCTGACTTGCCGCCAAACTTAATAAACAAACAACAAAAATTGGTTTCACATTATATAGCTTTTAAGTATAACGGAAAAAAATGGCTTTTTGTATATCCGGCGAATAAAAAATTCGTAAAATTGTCTGAATCAGGATTTACAGGATTTTAGGATTTGCAGGATTGGAAATAATGAACAATTAATAATGAACAATGAATAATAATGAAACCTCCCGTTAGGGAGGTGATGTTGGTAGAAAACGTACCATCCTTGCCTCTAAATTCCGTAGGAATGG
>BNXT01000148.1 GCA_025999775.1 Bacteroidia bacterium
GTCGTACTCCGAATTTCACGGAATTAAGTATTTTTTCTGTGATGTGGTCGGAACATGCTTCGTATAAAAATTCTATTAAGTGGATAAAGACCTTACCCCGTGATGGTGAGCAGTTAGTCGTTAAAGCGGGTGAAGAGAATGCCGGCATGGTTGATGTAGGCGATGGTTATGCTTGTGTTTTCAAGATAGAATCGCACAATCACCCTTGTGCGGTAGAGCCTTATCAGGGCGCTGCCACCGGTGTAGGGGGTATCAATCGGGACATCTTCACTATGGGCGCACGTCCGATAGCACAGCTCAATTCTCTGCGTTTCGGCGATATCAATAACGCACATACCCAACGCCTGATGCGTGGCGTAGTCAAAGGTATCGGCGACTACGGCAATGCTTTCGGCGTACCGGTAGTAGCCGGCGAAGTAGGCTTTGACCCCTGCTATAACACCAACCCCTTAGTCAACGCCATGTCGGTGGGACTTATGAAAACCGAAGATTTAGTGTCAGCGGTATCTCAAGGCGTTGGTAATCCGGTGTTTATCGTAGGCTCTTCCACCGGTAAAGACGGCATCCATGGCTCGACCTTTGCTTCCGCAGACATCACCGCAAATAGCGCCGACGATATTCCGAGTATTCAGGTGGGCGACCCTTTTCAGGAAAAATTGCTCTTAGAAGCCTCTTTGGAGCTAAAACGTACCGGCGCCTTAATAGGCATGCAGGATATGGGCGCTGCCGGTATTATTTGCTCAACCTCCGAAATGTCGGAAAAAGGTGGACATGGTATGGATGTATGGTTAGACAAAGTCCCTCTGCGTCAACACAATATCGAACCATGGGAAATCTTGTTATCGGAATCTCAAGAACGGATGTTGATTGTCGTGCAAAAAGGCAAAGAACATTTGATACAAGAGGTTTTTGATCGATGGGAGCTTAACTGCGTACAAATTGGGGTTGTTACCAAGGGAGATAAATTGCGATTTTACTGGAATAACAAGTTAGTAGCCGATGTCCCTGCGTCCACGCTCGTGTTAGGCGGCGGCGCTCCTGTATATGACCGCAAGTACAAAGAACCGAAGTATTTTGAAAAGACCAAGAAATTTGACATTGACAAGATTAAGGAGCCAGATATTGAGAAATGTAAGAACATTGCTAAGTTTTTGGTTGCACAACCTAATATTGCATCCAAACGCTGGATATATCGGCAATATGATACGATGATCGGCATTAAGAACATGAGTACCAATTGTCCGTCCGACGCTGCTGTGGTGAGTATTCCACAAACCGACAAAGCCATAGCCATGACGGTGGACTGTAATTCTCGTTATGTTTATGCTAATCCCCTCAAGGGCGCTGAGATTGCCGTTGCCGAAGCCGCACGTAATATTGTATGCTCCGGCGCTATACCACTCGCTATCACCAATTGCCTTAACTTCGGCAATCCTTACAATCTCGAAGTGTATTGGCAGTTTGTCGGCGCTATCAAAGGCATGACCAACGCGTGCCGTCGATTTAACACCCCTGTTACCGGCGGAAATGTCAGTTTCTATAATCAATTCAACAACGGAAAAACCACCGAAGCAGTGTATCCGACACCTACCATAGGAATGATAGGTACACTGAATAAGCATCACCAAATGGGTCTTGCCTTCCAAAATAAAGGCGATTCTATTTATCTTGTCGGAAAGAGTCGCGACGACATCAACTCGTCAGAATATCTGTACAATTATCACAAAGTCAAGTTGTCACCTCCCCCATACATGGATTTGGATGAAGAATTTTATGTTCAGAATGCCGTACTTGGACTAATCAATGAACGTTTGATATTGTCGGCGCACGATGTATCCGACGGCGGTTTGTTTATCACCTTGTTAGAGTCGGCTATGGCGAGCAATAAAGGGTTCCAAATTCTTACCGACAGCGCCTTGCGTTTGGACGCCTTTTTGTTTGGAGAAAGCCAAAGCCGCGTAGTGGTAACAGTAAGTCCCGAACAAGAAATTGAGTTTGCCGATTTCGTCATTGAACAAAAGATACAGAGTCTTTATCTCGGTCATGTTACACAAGGCAAGATAGTGATTGATGATGAACATTTCGGCATGACCTCATTGTATAAAGAATTATACGATAATGTGGTTGAACGTGCTCTATCGCACGAACAATAACCCTTTCATTATTTTCATGATACGCAATAATAAAACATCTTTTGGAGGCAGAATTTTCAATCTATTGATGGTTGTGTCAGCATTATTGCTGATACTATCGTTTGCTGCAAATCGTATTGATCCCAAAACAATAACCGTGCTTGCCTATTTTGCGTTTGCTTTTCCCTACTTGTTGATTCTTAACGTTGTTATTGCTATTATAGCGTTGTTTAGTTTGCGATGGTACGTTATATTCCCTTTGATAGCTATTTTTTTGAATTACCATAATATTCAAACTATGATTGCTTTTAATGACGCAAGTGCACATCAAGACACTACGTCTATTCGTGTCATGTCTTACAATGTCAATCTATTTAATCATTTTGGTAAACGGACAGCGAATGCCGTTACGACCGAGGAGCTGTTAGCCTATATCCACGAAAAAGAGCCGGATGTTATCTGTTTTCAGGAGTTTAGCGACCATAGGCAGATGCAACCTATTACCAAATTTTTATCCAATACCGTCGGACTGCGCTATTTTTCTCAATGTCGCAGCAATCAATCCATCTTATTCGGTAATGTCATTGCGTCGCGGTACCCAATCATTCATGATAGTTTGATACTATTTACAAAATCTAAGAATCATATTGTTTTTGCCGACATTGTTATCCGTAAGGATACGTTTCGATTTTTTAATTTTCACTTAGAATCTTTTCGTTTGGAACAGGAACATGATCAATTCTATGACCAAATACTACATTCGCCAACTGTCAAGGCAGATCAATTGGAACGCAATACACGAAATTTTCTGCGCACTATCAATCAAGCCTTAGTCAAGCGCACCAAGCAGTCTAAATTGTTGGCAGAACTGATAGCACAATCGCCTTATCCTACGGTTGTTTGTGGTGATTTAAACGACCCTGCGACTTCATATACCTATCGCATCATCAGTCAGGCGCTCACCGATAGCTTTGTTGCACGTGGAACAGGTTTTGGTACTACATACAACGGACGATACCCTGCATTCCGTATTGATTACATACTTTTTTCTAAGTTTTTAGTCTGTGATGAGTTTCAGACCCTGCGTATCCCTTACTCCGACCATTACCCCGTTCTGTCGGTTTTACACCCTGTACATTAACAACACCTGCATTAAACACCATGAATAGCAAACCCATCCTTCTATTTTTGAGCGTATTTGGACTGTGTTTTCAAGGGGTTGCCGTACATAGTTCAATAGCAAACACTGATACCATCGGTGTTACCAATACCACCACTACCATCATTACGTTGAAAACCGTTGTTAAAGAGCAGATTATTGATACTAATAATAACAAAGACACCCTTCGGACGACAGAGACCCTTATTGATACGTCGTATAACTATGACACGGCGCTTATTGTTCGTAACCCAACAGTGAAAGCGCCATGGCGATGCGGATCTGACTTCAATTTAGGGTTTAATCAAGTAGCTTTTTTCAATTGGTTTGCCGGAGGTACCAATGCTAATTCTTTTATTTTTTCCAATAGCTCGTTTGCTAACTACACAGGGACTTTATCCACATGGAAAAACAATTTTGAACTATCTTACGGTATTCAACAGAAAGCCGAAGAACGATGGTTTAAAAACACGGATGTAATCTCGCTGTCGTCTATTTACGGCTTTCGTGCATCCGACCGTTGGTATTATAGCGGACTATTAAAATTTCAATCGCAACTCTCCAAGGGCTACGCCAATGTTACTGACGACCGTAGCAATTACGTATCGCGTCTGCTAACGCCCGCCTATATAACGTTTTCATTCGGTATGGAATACGCCAACGCTAAGAAAAACTTATCCATCTATATTTCTCCTATCGCATACGAGCTTACTTATGTTATGGATACGCTACTTTCAGCCAAGTATGACATCCAACGTAATACACATTTTGTATCTCGATTTGGACCTATGGGC
>BNXT01000149.1 GCA_025999775.1 Bacteroidia bacterium
ACTCATATAATATAAGCAAATGGATAATCCGAAGAACAATCAACCCCAATTTTTCGACAATATCAACAACCGCGTTATTGACGACCTTTGCAAAGAAGTTTGCAAGGGCAGCCGTGTAGCTATCGCGGCTGCAAGTTTTTCAATTTACGCCTATAAAATATTGTGTAAGGAACTTGAATCTATCTCTGAACTGCGTTTTATCTTTACTGGCGAGGCTTTCACCAAAGAAAAAGGAGATAAGGTACACCGAGAGTTTTTTATTCCACGCCTGAATCGGGAACGCAGTTTGTATGGAACGGATTTTGAGATTAAGCTGCGTAACGAACTTACACAACAAGCGATAGCAAAAGAATGTGCCGAATGGATTCGCAAAAAAGTGTCGTTCAAATCAAATATCTCAGGCGAAAATATGCCGCCGTTTATGGCTGTTGATAACGGTGAGAAGATGGCATATACTCCGATAAACAATTTTACAACCGTTGACCTTGGAGAAGACAGAGGCAACAATGCTTACAGCATAACGACCAAACTTTATGCGCCACAATCTCAGCATTTTTTTGATACTTTCAATGCGGTTTGGAACAATCGCGAGCAACTTGCCGATGTTACAGACGTTGTCCTTGAAAATATTACCGCAGCCTACAAGGAAAATTCGCCGGAACTCATTTATTTTGTTGCTCTTTACAATATTTTCAGCGAGTTTTTGGACGATATTAACGAAAGCATTTTGCCTAACGAAAAAACCGGCTTCAAAGATTCTGCTATATGGAAGATGCTTTATAATTTTCAAAAGGATGCAGTAATCGGTTGTATATCAAAACTGAACAAACATGGCGGCTGTATTCTCGCCGATTCTGTCGGTCTCGGTAAAACATTTTCCGCACTTGGTGCGATTAAGTATTTTGAATCGACGAATAAAAATGTGCTTGTCCTTTGCCCGAAACGCCTGTCGGACAACTGGAATACTTTTAAACACAATTACAAAAACAATCCTGTGGCGGGCGACCGTCTGCGATACGATGTGCTTTTTCATACCGATTTGGGGCGCGAACATGGGGAAAGCAACGGCATAAATCTTAACTTGATAAATTGGGAAAACTACGACCTTGTGGTCATTGACGAAAGCCACATATTCCGCAACGGCGAACGTTCCACGCACAGAAAAGATGAGGACTACGAAAACCGTTATCAGAAATTGATGAACAGGGTTATTAAACGTGGCGTCAAAACAAAGGTGTTGATGCTGAGCGCAACCCCTGTGAATATTAATTTTTCAGACCTCGAAAATCAACTGAAAATTGCAAGTGAAGGCGATTTGGACGAACTTGGTAAAAACATTAACACCAATAACCAGATTAAGAAAATATTCCGTGATGCTAACAAGGTTTTTGAGATTTGGTCGGCATTGCCTGCCGATAGTCGTACTACTCCGAAACTACTTGATATGCTGTCGTTCGATTTCTTTGAACTATTAGACAGCGTTACCATTGCACGTAGTCGCAAACATATTGAGAAATATTATGCCGACTCAACTATCGGCAAATTCCCCGAAAGGCAAAAGCCTGAGTCCTATCGCCCACTGCTTACCGATTTGCCTGATGTTTCCTACAATACGCTTTACGAGTATATCGACAAGATGAATCTTGCGGTGTACAACCCTTTGCAGTTTGTTCATGCCTCAAAGTTAGGAAAATATGTGGGAGACTTGGAAAATTTGTCAGGAAAAAGTTGGGCAAACCGTGAAAAAGGGCGTAATATTCTTATGATTATAAACTTATTGAAACGTGCCGAAAGTTCTATACATTCTTTTCGCCTTTCGGTAACAAGAATTTCTGATTTTATCAAGGCGCAGATAGCAGCAATAGATAATTTTGAGCAAGGTCGCAAAGATACAACTGTCGAGAGTTTTAACGATGATTTTGATAGCGACGACGAAAACGACGATGTGCAAGATTTGCAGGTGGGCAGGAAATTCAAAATTGACCTTGCCGATATGGATTATGTGAGTTGGAAAGCCAAATTGGAAGAGGACAAAATTGTTTTCGCCGAATTACTCCAATGTATTGAGCCGATTACGCCCGAACACGACTTAAAACTACTGCAATTGCGTGAGCTTATTAGAGAAAAAATAGCCAATCCATTAAACGACAACAATAAGAAACTGTTGATATTTACCGCTTTTGCCGAAACTGCCGAATATCTTTATAAGAATCTGAGCGATATTTTATTGACACATTCTTTGCACTCTGCCCTTGTTACAGGTAACGGAACATCCGTTACACTTCGTGATTTGCCGAAAGACTTCAATACAATTCTTACCTGTTTCAGCCCTTTGGCAAAAAACAGACATTTGCTTTTTGATAAAAATCCGGGCGATATTGATATTCTGTTTGCTACCGACTGTATCAGCGAAGGGCAAAATTTGCAGGACTGCGATTTCCTTGTCAATTACGATATTCACTGGAATCCTGTCCGTATCATTCAACGTTTCGGGCGTATAGACCGTATTGGTAGCAAAAACGACAAAATCCAACTCGTGAATTTCTGGCCCGACATTTCGCTCGATGCTTATATCAAACTCAAAGCAAGGGTAGAAAACCGAATGAGCATTGTGGCAGTTACCGCTGCGGGCGACAATACCCTCGACAATACAGATACTAACCTTGAATATCGCAAACGTCAACTTGAACGCTTGCAGGAAGAAGTGGTGGACATTGAAGAAATGAACGAGGGAGTTAATATAATGGATTTGGGGTTAAATGAATTTCATTTGGATTTGCAGCAGTTGCTCAAAAAGTATGGCGATGCCGATAAACTGCCGTTTGGCATTCACGCCATAACTTCGACAGGCTCAACTACCGCCGTAACGCGGTCATTGAGCGAAGTCGAAATGCCCGTCGGCGTTGTGTTTGTGCTCAAAAATCGCAATAATGCGGTAAATATTGATAAACAAAACCGCCTGCACCCGTTCTCTCTCGTGTATTTGCGTTCAGATGGCGAAGTATATATCAACCACCTCGCACCCAAAAACCTGCTCGATTGTCTGCGCCTTCTCTGCAAAGGTAACGACAAACCCGACAAACGATTGGTAAAGGAATTTAACAGACAAACCAACGATGGTAAACAAATGTCCTATTATTCCGATTTGCTGGCTACTGCCGTGCGCAGTATTATCAATGTGAAGGAAGAGCGCGATGTGGACAGTCTGTTCCATAGTGGAGGAACGACGTCTTTAACCAACGAAGTTCGGGGATTGGATGATTTTGAACTGATTAACTTTCTCGTAATAAGATGATAGTGTTTCCAAAACATACCGAAGTGAATCGCTTTGTTGCCAAGACGAAGTTTTATGAGCGGGCAGGATTGACTGAAAAGCAAAAAACAGCATTCCAAACCGAGATAGAGCGTATCTCTTGGACACATAAGTTTTCGCCCGACACGCTCAATATCAAGGCAGGGAAAAGAACGCCCGAAATGGAAGTGTTTGAAATTCGCCTCAAAGGACAGGATATAACCGAGAGTACGCTCAAAATCATTGATTCTGCCATACCTTATCCGATATTGTTTATCCTTACGGCAAAAGGCGGGTTGCAAAAAGCAGTAATGGCATACAAAACAATTAAGAATGAAGAATTAAAAATTAAGAGAACAAAAGAAGATAAAATACTGGTTGACAAATACTTTTCCACCGAATGGCTATCCGCTTTGGAACTTGCTATTAAGGGCAACGATGCCAACCAAGTATTTGAAAATTTTTTGCGGCAAATTGCACCGGAATTGGGCGCACTCGATGGCTCTGCCGATATTGATGCCGACATTGAAAAGTATAAAAACAGTGAATATATAGAGCGACAAATTTCTATGCTTGAATCGAAACTGCGGACTGAGCCGCAATTTAACAAGCAGTTGGAAATAGCAGACAAAATAAAAAAACTTAAAAATAGAGTGTAGTTATTAATTATTAGAGTTTAGATATGGATAAAGAAAATACGGTACGATATAAAAGTAAAAGGCTTGCGGTAAGAATCGTAAACTTATATAAATACTTGTGTGATAATAAAAAAGAATTTGTTTTGT
>BNXT01000150.1 GCA_025999775.1 Bacteroidia bacterium
TCCCCATAGTTATTGGCAATCAAAGCAGGTAGTGGGTAACATGCTTCAAGGATGGAACGATTAGGACTTTTGCAATTATTTTTGCGTTGATATGTCTTTATCAGTTGTCGTTTACATTGGTAACTTACCGTGTAGGAAACAAAGCAACGGCTTATGCCACAGACGCTATTGTTGATCAACAAGTTCAAGAATTGGCACAGGGCGATGTTTTAAGAGAACGCGTCATTCGTGATTCTTTGGTAGAAAATCGCCATCAGTATTTCGTTGATTCCGTTTCCAATACGGTAGTTTACAACATCTTAGTTCGTAAATATACTTACAAAGAATGTAAAGAACGAGAAATCAACTTAGGTCTTGACCTTCGGGGCGGTATGAATGTTGTTATGGAGGTCTCCACGGTGGATGTTGTTCGAGCCTTGTCAAGTTTCAGTACAGACCCAATGTTCAACGAAGTCATTGATAGAGCGGTTGCGAAGAACAAAGTTACGCCTAATAGTAATTTCGTGGATATGTTCTCGCAAGCATGGAACGAAGTGGATAAAAACGCTCAAATGGCTGCTATTTTCAGTTGGGAGATGAAAGGCATTACCGCTAATTCCAGCAATACTGAAGTGGTAACCGAACTGCGCAACGAAACCAGCGGCGCTTTTGAACGTACCTATCAAATTTTACGTCAACGTATTGATAAGTTTGGCGTTGCACAACCGAACATCCAGAAACTGACACAGACTGAGCGCATCCTTATTGAGCTTCCGGGTGTTAAAGAACCCGAACGTGTACGTAAATTGCTACAAGGTACGGCACAATTAGAGTTTTGGGAAACTGTAGAATTTCGCGAATTAGCGCCAAACTTGATGGAAGCCAATACCTTTTTAGCTTCGTTATCGGCTGTACAAGTCGATAGCGCAACTGCAAAAGACACGAAAAGCGCCCAAAAGACGGATCAAGTTGAAGGTTCTGACGATTTGATAGCCAGCATGGCAGGCACGGACTCCTCAATGACTGCCGGACAAAAGGATAATGAAGAAATGCGGTTGCAAAATCCACTGTTTTCGGTGTTGTATCCATCCTTGGGCGAGGAGGATCAAAATCGTAAAGGACCGGTCGTTGGTTATGCTCTCAAAAAAGATATTAGTACTGTTGATCGTTTATTAGAAAGCGCTAAATCCAAGTTTCCTCGTAATGTTAAATTTGTATGGTCGGTAAAACCTATAAAAGCAGGTACAGATTTATATTTCCAGTTGGTTGCTTTGCGGATTAGTACCCGTGATGGACGAGCGCCTATCACAGGCGAAGTCGTTGTGGATGCTCGACAAGATTACGACCAATATGGTGGTGTGGACATCTCCATGACGATGAACTCCGAAGGCGCTAAACTGTGGAAGAATATGACCGGCGCTAACGTGAATCGTGCGATAGCTATTGTACTTGATAACTACGCTTATTCGTGGCCTAATGTGAACGGCGAAATCCCCGGTGGACGTTCATCCATCACCGGCGGTTTTACAGTGGATGAAGGTAAGGACTTGGCAAATGTTCTCAAAGCCGGTAAATTACCCGCTCCTGCACGTATCGTACAAGAAGCTGTGGTTGGACCTTCATTGGGACAACAAGCCATTAATTCGGGCTTTATGTCGTTTATTTTGGCATTTATTTTGGTGCTCGTATATATGCTCTTGTTCTACAATAAAGCAGGTATCGCAGCCAATGTTGCGTTGTTGGTAAATATGTTTTTCTTGTTTGGCGTATTAGCCTCGTTGGGCGCAGTATTGACACTGCCCGGTTTGGCAGGTATTGTGCTGACCCTCGCTATGGCTATTGATGCGAATGTGATTATCTATGAGCGTATCAAAGAAGAGCTAGCAACAGGTAAAGGCATTCGGTTGGCTATAACGGATGGATACAAGGTCTCTTACTCTGCTATCCTTGATGGTAATATTACTACGTTGCTGACCGGTATTGTTCTCTACATATTTGGTACAGGTCCTATTCAAGGTTTTGCTACGACCCTGTGTATTGGTATCTTGACTTCGCTATTTACAGCTATATTCATATCCAGACTTATATTTGAATACTATCTAACTAAAGGCAAAGAAGTAACATTTACAAACAATGTTGTAAAAGATTTCTTGCAACATACACGCTATGATATTTTAGGTGGGCGCAAGATATCCTATATCATTTCGGGCGCTTTAATTGTTATTGCCATTGCGTCGCTGTCAACACGAGGATTGAGTTTGGGTATTGACTTTAAGGGTGGTCGTACGTATGTCGTGCGCTTTGACCAAAATGTCAGTACGGAAGATATTCGTGAATCGTTGGCGGTAGCTTTTGAAGAGGCGCCTGAAGTTAAAGTCTATGGAAACAGCAATCAGGTTAAAATATCAACTAAGTACAGAATTGATGAAACCGGTATTGATATTGATAATCAAGTAGAGACCAAACTTTATGATGGTTTGAAAGGTTTTTACAAGGACGAGCTGTCCGCAAAAGAATTTTTGGCTGAAGAGGATGGTAAACAGTTGGGTAAGATGAGTTCGGAATTGGTAGGACCTACGATGGCTGCCGATATTACACGTGCGGCTATTATTGCAGTGATCATCGCTCTGGCAGTTATGTTTGTCTATATCGCTTTCCGTTTCAAAAGATGGCAGTTTGGTGTAGGCGCCGTAGCTTCTTTAACGCAGAATACCTTGATAACCATGGGCGTATTTTCTTTATTCCACGGCGTGCTTCCGTTCTCAATGGAAATAGACCAGGCGTTTATTGCGGCGATATTAACGGTTATCGGGTACTCCATCAACGATACAGTGATTATTTTCGACCGTATCCGTGAAAACTTCGGATTGTATCCTAAACATTCGTTGCAAGAAAACATGAATGCTGCGTTTAACAGCACATTGTCCCGTACGTTCAATACATCCGTATCTACTTTAGCGGTATTAATACTCATATTCATCTTTGGTGGCGAAGTGATTCGTGGGTTTATTTTTGCATTGCTGATAGGTGTTACAATAGGTACGCTTTCGTCTATGTTCATAGCATCACCGATAGCACACGACTTGATAGTTCGGAGTAACAACAAGAAAAATACGAAGACCAAATAACTTATGCGCTCACCGCTATGCTGATGAGCGCAGATATAGTAATGAATTGGTAGCTCAGTTGGTTAGAGTGCTGCTTTGACATGGCAGAGGTCGCCGGTTCGAGTCCGGCTCAGTTCACAAATCTAAGGAGATAGTTGATGAGTATCATACGTTTAGCATCAGTTACTAAGAAAATCATTTTAGCGGTGATAGGCTTGTTTTTAGCCGTTTTTTTAGCCGTTCATTTGGCTATTAACTTATGTTTGCTCCGTGATGACAGTGGCTTGTGGTTTAACGCTGCCGCACATTTTATGCGATCAAACTATATCGTTAATGTCATCGAAATCGTACTGTTGGCTGCGGTGGCGCTACATATCCTTTTGGCTATCGTCATACAGATTGATAATTGGAAAGCCCGACCGGTACGTTACAAAGTGAGATCTAAAACTAAAACCAAAACAGGCTCTAAATGGATGATTTGGACGGGAAGCCTGATGTTATGTTTCATCGCCATCCATTTAATCAATTTTTTGGCTATGCGATGGATGTGGGTCGAACCGATTAGGTTACCCAACGGCGATCCGGATCGCTACGATATTGTACACCAGCTATTCGGTAATGGTTATGTGGTAATCGGCTATGTCGTATGTTTATTGGCGGTTGGTATCCATCTCAATCATGCTATCTTTTCGGCGCTCCAAACCTTAGGTGTTGCACATCCTAAATACGATAAGGCTATTCGGATTCTCAGTACCGGTTATGCGGTAGTAATCGCAGGCGGGTTTACGCTTATTCCTCTATGGATTTATTGTTCCTCTTTGATGCACTTTTGATCGCTGATTTCAGATTTTTTCCATTAAATCTATATTTATCAAGTGTCTTAATATTTGCTTGCTTTATATGGAATTGTCCCTCATCCCTATTTCCTCTATGCTGCTTGGCAGAATATGTTGGCAATTGAGTAACTTCTTTGGAATTGAGTATC
>BNXT01000151.1 GCA_025999775.1 Bacteroidia bacterium
AATAAACACTTGTAAGACAATAGAAGAACGAATTTTCTATGTGCTTTATGCATACAAAGAACGCTTAAATATTAACGAACTTCGCCGTTGCTTGAAAAATCACACTTTTGCCTCGTTGATGGGCGATAAACACAATCTTTCAAAAGGATTGAAAGAGATTTATCTGCAAGCAGCGCCAATGTTGAAAGATACACTTTTCGTTGATTTTCTTGATTTGCCCAAAAAGCACTCTGAAAGACGGTTGCAAATCAGCATTTTAGATAATATGAAAGATTTTGTGCTTGAATTGGGCAAAGATTTTCTTTTCTACGACAAAGAATTTCCGCTGCAAGTAGGAAATTCTACTTTCAAGGTTGATTTAGTGTTCTTTCACAGAGGGTTGCAGTGTTTGGTTGCCATTGAACTGAAAGCAGGAAAGTTTAAACCCGAATATATGGGACAACTCGAATTTTACCTCGAAGCTCTTGACCGTGATGTGCGCCGCAGTAACGAAAATCCGAGTATTGGCATTTTGCTTTGTCAGGAAGCCGACCGCAGCGTTGTGGAATATGCAATGAGCCGCAGTTTAAGCCCAACAATGATTGCCGAATATGAGCGACAACTTATTCCAAAGGAAGTTTTGCAACGCTCATTGAATGAATTTTGTAACTTTTTAACGCCTAAAAAATAATAAGTCGTAATTTCAACCAATAACAGCAAGTTTATGCCCTCACCTCAAAACATATCAAATCTCATTCCCCGTAGGCAATATATGCAAATGCTGCGCAACCTAAGAGACCAGAATATTATCAAGGTTATTACAGGGGTGCGACGTTGCGGCAAATCTACGCTGTTGCAGATGTATGCCGATGAGTTGTTGCAACAAGGCGTTGAACAAGCGCAAATTCAGTTTCTCAATTTTGAGGATTTGGACACCCTCGCTATTGGCGATATTTTCCAAATTCACACGCAGATAAAAGACCGTCTTTTGTCTGACAAAATGAATTACATTTTTCTTGACGAAATACAGAATATCAAAGATTTTCAGCGACTTGTAGATAGTTTGTATATCAAGAAAAACTGCGATGTGTATATTACAGGTTCAAATGCTTATTTGCTTTCGGGCGAATTAGCCACTCTGCTCACAGGCAGATATATTGAAATCAACATTTTGCCACTGTATTTTAGTGAATTTCAGGAGTTTATGGCTTTCAGTTCCCAAAACTTACGAAAAACAGAAAGTTTTAGGAATAACGACATTCAAGATGCTGAATATCAACAAGATATGCAATCAAAACCGCCAAACTTATCAAAAATAGAAACTTTGGCGGTTATAGATATTCAAGATGCTGAATATCAACAAGATATACAATCAAAATCGCCAAACTTATCAAAATTGGAAACTTTGGCGGGTTTCTGCACCGAAGGTGGTATTCCCGAATATTATAAACAAAAGAATATCAGTCAAAAGCAGGCAGATGATTTTGTAAAAAGTGTACTGAATACCATTATAGAAAAAGATATTTTTGCGCGATTATCTGTTAAAGACAAGCATAATTTCAACAAAATTATTGATTTTGTATTTGATTCTGTTGGCTCGTTTGTTTCGCCGCGCTCTATTTCCGACACCTTGAAAACACAGGGTATGCGTATAGATAAAGAGGCAGTTGCACGATATTTAGACGCACTTTGCGATGTCTATTTGCTCTATAAAGTGCAACGTTACGAAATCAAAGGCAAAGGATTGTTGCAAACGCTCAACAAATACTACCTTGTTGACCCCTGTTTCAGAAAAGTGTGATTGAAGCGCGAAATGGCAAAAGATATTTCGCACTGGCTCGAAAATATGGTGTATTTTGAGTTATTGCGCCGTAACAAAGATGTTTATGTGGGTAAAATCAATAATTTGGAAGTGGATTTTGTTGTTACTGACAATGACGGCTATACCTCATATTATCAAGTGGCTTGGACAACAATGCAACCTGAAACGCTTGAACGCGAACTCGCTTCTTTGCGTGCCATAAAAGATTCCAATCCCAAATATTTGCTCACTACCGACATTGATTTAAACCCTGTGTATGATGGAATACGCAAGTTGAATGTGGCGGATTGGTTATTACAAAATACTGTAAATCATGATTAAGACAATTGAGCTTGCGCAGGGGTGTGTGACTGTTATTTTTAACAAAGACCGGTGACACCTATCCCTTCGGACTTACCCCCGCCAAGCGTTTAAAATATCTGCCGAAAACCGACTGGTCGGCAAAATTCAGTTCCTCGCTGATTTGTTTAATACTTAATTTTGAGGACTTTAACATTGCCTTGGCTTCGAGAAGCACATAATTTTCTATCCACTCAGTTGCCGATTTGAGTGTGTTTTGCTTGATAAGTCGCCACATCCCTTTGCGCGAAAAAGAAGAAACAGGACTGAAAAAAATGATTGCCGAACTGCGCCAACATCCTTTGTATAAGACCGTTATACGCACGAGTGATTTCTTTCTACAAATACAATCAGGGAACGGGTTTTCCACTGCGATTGCGCATTGCCTACACACAGCCGCAATTTCCCGACGACTTTTCGGGTGGACTGCTGACAACCACAGTGGGTATTGACATTTGTTTCAGACCGAAAACACCGCCACCTCATTTTTTGTTTAAAAAAAAGTTTGAGGCGCTATCGAATTGAGTGTGGTGCGCTTTCAATTGTCTGAACCTTGATTATACAGAGTGGAATGTGGAGTGTGGAGTTTTCAAATCCTGTAAATCTTATGAAAATCAAGGTTCAGGCAATTGACAGCGATTAAATTAAGAAAATGGAAAATATTTTTTATCGCAGACCAAATTATTGGGTGAGTTTGGAAAATTTTATGTAACTTTGCACAGATAAAATATTTGGATGGAAATTTCACAATGGATGCAAATAAAAACATAGAAAATCCGCATAATTTCACAGGATTAGTAGATAATATTATCCAAACCCATGAAACGTTCAAAAAATATGCTTATAAAGCGATAAACATAAGTATTACCGTCAGAAATTGGATGATTGGTTATTATATTGTGGAATATGAGCAACAAGGAAACGACCGAGGTAAATACGGAGAAAAACTATTGGAAAATATATCTAACAAACTACATGAAAAAGGATTAACCAATGTGTCGGCAGCCGAATTATCGCGTTTTCGTCAATTTTATTCGGTCTATCCGCAAATTATCGGAACACTATCCCGACAATCTTTACAACTGCCTAAATCAATTCTTGAGACACTGTCCCAAGAATCTTTACAACTATCCAATTCAAATCTTGGGACACCGTCCCAAGATTTGAATGTTGAAAAATTTGTTTCTGTTGAACCTATAAAACTGATAACAAATCTTTCTTTTTCGCATCTTGCCGAATTGATAAAAATTGATAATCCTCTCAAAAGATTGTTCTATGAAGTGGAAACAATCAAAGGAACTTGGGGTGTCAGAGAATTGAGAAGACAAATCAATTCTCTGTTTTATGAAAGAACGGGATTGAGCAAAAGCCCTCAAAAGTTAATAGAGATTGTTCAAACCCAAAGCGCCAAATTCAATTTTGAAGAACTGATAAAATCGCCTTTCACTTTCGAGTTTTTAGGATTAAAAGCCAAAGATGTCGTATATGAATCCGATTTGGAACAAGCCATAATGGACAATTTGCAAAATTTCCTGTTGGAATTGGGAAACGGATTTTGTTTTGAAGCACGACGAAAAAAATATTGATTGGAGACGAATACTTCTTTATTGATTTGGTATTTTATCATAAGCATTTGCATTGCAACGTTTTGATTGATATTAAAGTGGATGAATTTAAACACGAATATATCGGACAACTAAATGCGTATTTAGAACATTATAAAAGGTATGAGATGACAGAAGGCGATAATCTTCCGGTGGGAATCTTACTCGTAACAAACAAAAATAATACGCTCGTAGAATATGCAAAAGGTACAATGGACAACAAACTTTTCGTTTCGAAATATTTATTGGAACTTCCTAATAAAGAAGAATTTATTAAGATAGTTGAAAAAGAATTGAAATGAGTTTTGTAATT
>BNXT01000152.1 GCA_025999775.1 Bacteroidia bacterium
GTTTTGAACAGTTTTAATCAGTCCATTATTGTGTTAAATTATTTAAAAGGAAAATAAAAACTATGAAATCAATAAAATCAATCGTCCAGCTACTATGTTTAGCGGCAAGCATAATGTTTACATCCTGCAAAAACAGTGAAACACCGGAAACAGACAGCGAAGAAACCGCTGCCGAAGTAATCGAACTAACAGCCGAACAAATGGAAGCCGTTGGTATCGAAGTAGGGTCTATCAAGTTGAAAAACCTCCACAGTGTAGTCCGTACAAACGGACAATTGGTACTACCTCCTCAGAATAAAGCCGATGTTAATTCACTGACATCCGGTATTATTCGAGAAATTATAGTTGTGGAAGGTATTAACGTTCGTAAGGGACAAACGGTAGCCCTATTAGAAAACCGTGATGTTGTCAAGTTGCAGGAAGAATACCTGACGTTGAAGCAAGAATTAGCGTACAGCAGTCAAGAGTACGAACGTCAAAAAGAACTGAACACTCAAAATGCAGGCACCGGAAAAATATTTCAGCAAACACAAGCTACGTATGAAGCAGACAAAGTACGTTTGAAAGGATTGGAAACGCAGCTCAGTCAACTTAATATTGACGTAACGGCGGTGTCCATAGGTAATTTTGTAACTGCCGTTCCCATCATAGCGCCTATCAGTGGAATTGTTGGTAAAATATTTGTCAATACAGGGAGCTATGCCGATATGCAAACCGTGTTGATGGAGATCGCCGACCATTCGCAAATGCACTGTGATTTACAGGTGTTTGAACAAGATTTCCCAAAGATAAAACAAGGACAAACGGTGGAAATTTCTTTGACCAATCAAGGTAATCAAATCATTACAGGTACCGTCTATCGCACCAATCAATCGTTTGAAAATGACAGCAAATCTATCATCATACACGTAAAGATTGACCATTCTAATGTAGAGGCAAAGCGCGCCTTGCCTCTACTGCCCGGCATGTACGTTTCTGCCTTGATTAACGTGGGCAGCCAAACCGTAAAAGCGGTTCCATCCGATGCTATCGCCAATGCAGAGGGGAAACAGTATATCTTTCTATTGACCAACGACGGAGACGCTACGCGCCACGTCTCCACAGACCCGTACCTATTCCGAAAAATAGAAGTCGTAACCGGCGTATCGGAATTGGGTTACGTGGAAATCAAACCCTTAGAAACACTTCCTGAAACAGCGACCATCCTTACCAAAGGCGCATTTTATGTGATGTCGAAAGCAACAGGCGGCGAGGAAGATTAAGTAGAAAGTTTAACTTTTTCGTTTCTGATAATCCGTCGGGCTTTCGCCATAAAAATCCCTAAAACATTTGGCAAAGTAGGCAGGTGAAGTAAATCCTATTTCGTAGGCGATTTCCGACACATTTAATTCGGATGTTGACAACAAGAGTTGCGCTTTTTGCAGGCGGATAATTCTCAACAGTTCGTTGGGCGTGTAGCCGGTCAGCGATTTTACTTTGCGGTAGAGTTGCGTGTACGAAAGACCTACCTCACGGCTTAAATCTTCAATGTTGAGGTCGTTCTGAATCCGAGATTCAACAAGTTTCCTGAATTTGTCCATGAACGTTTTATCCAAATCTTCAGGAATACTCCTGTCGTCTGACAGCATGTTTTGCCGGAACTTTTCTTTCAGACGTTGACGGCTTTCGAGCAGGTTGCGGATGCGAACTTCCAATATATCGGAGTTAAATGGTTTGGATATGTAGGCATCGGCGCCGCTTTCGTAACCGCTAATGCGATACTCGTCGAGCGAATACGCTGTAAGTAGAATGACCGGAATATGGCTCGTGGACGCTTCCCTTTTCAGGCGGCGGCAGAGTTCCACGCCATCGGGCGGCGGCATCATGATGTCGCTCACAATAATGTCGGGGATATGGCGCATGGCTTGTCTGAAACCGTCCATGCCGTCTTCGGCTTCCAAAATGGTATAACTGTTTTGCAAAACCGTTTTAATGTAGGTGCGTATATCGGGATTGTCATCAATAACAAGCACCATTTCGCGATCGCCGGTATTTTCGTTTCCGTCGGTTGATTCTGAGTCATAATCTTCAAAACCCGTCGGTTCTACGGTTGGCAAAAGGAATGGTTTTTCCTGTTTGTCGCCAACTTCGCTGTATAAAGTTTCTGTTCCGTTTTGTGAGAAAGGAATGACGACAGTAAAGGTGGTAATGCCGGTGGTTTCGTCGCTGTCGGCGGCGATTTCGCCCTCGTGCAGTTCCACGAGCGCCTTTGCTAATGCCAATCCTATGCCTGAGCCTTCCATGTGCGAATTGACCTGATAGAAACGGTCGAAAATGTTCCGTATATCATTTTCCGCTATACCTTTGCCTGAGTTGGATACGCGGACGACGGCGGCGGGACGGCTCGTTTTTTCCAGCACAACGGAAATAAAACCGTGTTCGGGCGTAAACTTGAAGGCGTTGGAAAGCAGGTTAAAATAAATGCGTTCCATTTTTTCCGAATCGTAGCAGAAACGGAAGGCTTCGTCGGGCTGCGAGCCGTCCGGCGTTTCTACACAGAAGTCGAAGCGCAGGCATTTTTTTACTGCCAATTCGCAAAACATTTCGTTCCATTCCGTGAGTTGGCTGCAAAGGTTGTTTTCGTTCAGGTTAAGCGTCAATTTTCCGTTTTCGTACTTGCGGAAGTCAATTATCTGGTCGATGAGCCGAAGCAGGATACCCACATTTTTCTGCACCAGCGCGAGCAGTCGGCGTTGTTCTTTTGGCAGGGATTTGTCCGCCAGCAGCGAGCCGACGGGACCGGAAATCAGCGTGAGGGGAGTTCTAAATTCGTGCGAAATGTTGGTAAAGAACACTAATTTGGCTTGGGTTGCTTTTTCTAATTCCTGCGAAAGGGCTATCAATTGGTCGCGCTGTTGTTCAAGTTCTTCGCGGTTACTCTCAATGAGTCGGTTGTTGCGTTCAAGTTCGGCGTTCAGACGGAGTTTGGAGTTGTAGGCTTGGAAAAGCAGTACGGAAAGGATAATGAAAATCAGGCAGATGAAAGCGAATACGAGCAGCAGATACTGCTGTGTAGCATGGCGCGTGATGTAAGTGGCAATTTGACGGTCGAGGGCGCTGATTTTGTTTTCATGTTCAATGATGGCGTCGGTTTGCAGTTTCAGTACGCGGGCGTTCGTTTCGTCCACAATATTGGTGTACAGTGTATTTTGTTTCGTATAGGGCTTTTTATGCAAAATATCAAGGGCGAGTTGAATGATTTTATCGCCGCTCGTCGGGTAGATAAACGAGGCTTTGAGTTTACCGTCGATAACCTGTTCGATGCCGTTACCCGCACCGGGTAAAGCGTCGATACCTACAAAAAAGATGTTGTCGGTGCGGTTAAGACGTTTAGCAGCGTTGTACGCCCCCATTGCCATACGGTCGTTGTGCGCAAAAACGAGGTCGATAGTGTCGGGCATTTCCGCAAGGATTTTGTTTGTTTCCTGCTCGGCAATGTTTTTGAGCCACGCGCCGTCAGCCGAATCCAAAATATGTATGTTGGGATAACGGTTGATAACATTTACAAAGCCTTTGTGTCGCTCGGCATCGGGCGAAGAGCCTTTCAAACCGCGTATTTCAACGATATTTCCCCGTCCGTCAAGCAGTTTGGCAACGTAATTACCCACTTCATGTCCTATCTGCACATTATCCGCACCGATAAAGGCGGTATATTTGTCCGAAGTGATTTTCCTGTCCACCAGCACAACAGGAATGCCTGCACTGTACGCCTTTTCCACAATGGGCGTAACCGGCTCCGCCTGATTGGGCGAAATGATAATCAAATCCACCCTGCGGTCGATAAAACTTTGAATGTCGGCAATCTGCTTTTTCGTATCGTCGCTTACGGTTTTAATGTCGAGTTTTACACCTTTATGGAACAGCACTTCGTTGCGCATTTCCATGTTCATTTTGCTGCGCCATTCGTCGTCGCTGCACTGCGATACGCCGATGGTGTATTGTGTTTTTTCCCGTTGGCAAGCGGCAAACAACAGAAAAAGAACTATACGAAACAAAATACACTGTACACCCTG
>BNXT01000153.1 GCA_025999775.1 Bacteroidia bacterium
GCTTGTTACTGTTTCTCCACTTTGGCTACCTTATTGCCCACCTTGATAATATAAATACCTGTGGGATAGCCTGACAAATTAACAGCGCTGCCCGTTGTGCGCAACAACAAGTTGCCGTTGGGAGAATAAACATTAACTTGTTTATTATCAGCATTTTCTACATACAAAATGTTGGTAGTAGGATTAGGATAAGCTGACAAAACGAGGGCTTGTTTCTCTGCTATAGTGGGCGCTGTACCTGTGGGTGCAGCAGCGTTAATGGTAATGCTCAATACTTGTGTATCGTCAGGTGAAGTGCCATTTGCGGCTTGTACCGTAAAGGTTACCGCTGCTTCTGCGGTGGTGGGCGTACCACTGATTTCGCCTGTGCTCGCATTCAAACTCAAGCCTGCGGGCAAAGTGCCTACGGTTACCGACCACGTAATAGGCGTGCTACCTGTTGCGGTAAGCGTTTGGCTGTATGCCGTGCCTACGGTGCCTGCGGGTAGCGAGGTGGTAGTAATAGTGGGCGCTGTACCTGTGGGTGCAGCAGCGTTAATGGTAATGCTCAACACTTGTGTATCGTCAGGTGAAGTGCCATTTGCGGCTTGTACCGTAAAGGTTACCGCTGCTTCTGCGGTGGTGGGCGTACCACTGATTTCGCCTGTGCTACTATTCAAACTCAAGCCTGCGGGCAACGTGCCTACGGTTACCGACCACGTAATAGGCGTGCTACCTGTTGCGGCAAGCGTTTGGCTGTATGCCGCGCCTACGGTGCCTGCGGGCAACGAGGTGGTAGTAATAGTGGGCGCTGTACCTGTGGGTGCAGCAGCGTTAATGGTAATGCTCAACGCTTTTGTATCGTCAGGTGAAGTGCCATTTGCGGCTTGTACCGTAAAGGTTACTGCTGCTTCTGCGGTGGTGGGTGTGCCACTGATTTCGCCTGTGCTACTATTCAAACTCAAGCCTGCGGGCAACGTGCCTACGGTTACCGACCACGTAATAGGCGTGCTACCTGTTGCGGTAAGCGTTTGGCTGTATGCCGTGCCTACGGTGCCTGCGGGTAGCGAGGTGGTGGTAATAGTGGGCGCTGTGCCTGTGGGCGGCGCTGCCGTTACCGTTACTACCGCTACATTGCTCGTGTCCTTTGCTGTCTGTGCGCCGGTTGCGCCGGTGTTGGTATTGGTAACAACAACATAGTAGTACGCTGTGCCTACCGTCGTTGTTGAAGGCGTGTAGCTTGCAGCCGTTGAGCCGGTGAGCGCCGTGCCACCCGTCTTAACAGCCGTAGCAGGCTGATACCATTGGTAAGTGAGCGTGCCGCCATCGGCAAGGGGTGCTACCGAAACGGTTAATGCTGCAGCCGCATCACCCTCATCATACGTGGTTGTATTTTGCGGCTGTGTTGTGATAGTAGGCTTTTCGGCATCCACCAGCGCATTGACGATGACTACCGCTACATCGCTCGTGTCCTTTGCTGTCTGTGCGCCGGTTGCGCCGGTGTTGGTATTGGTAACAACAACATAGTAGTACGCTGTGCCTACCGTCGCTGTTGAAGGCGTGTAGCTTGCAGCCGTTGAGCCGGTGAGCGCCGTGCCACCCGTCTTAACAGCCGTAGCAGGCTGATACCATTGGTAAGTGAGCGTGCCGCCATCGGCAAGGGGTGCTACCGAAACGGTTAATGCTGTAGCCGCATCACCCTCATTATACGTGGTTGTATTTTGCGGTTGTGTTGTGATAGTAGGCTTTTCGGCATCCACCAGCGCATTGACGATGACTACCGCTACATCGCTCGTATCCTTTGCTGTCTGTGCGCCGGTTGCGCCGGTGTTGGTATTGGTAACAACAACATAGTAGTACGCTGTGCCTACCGTCGCTGTTGAAGGCGTGTAGCTTGCAGCCGTTGAGCCGATGAGCACCGTGCCGCCCGTCTTAACAGCCGTAGCAGGCTGATACCATTGGTACGACAGCGTGCCGCCATCGGCAAGGGGTGCTACCGAAACGGTTAATGCTGTAGCCGCATCACCCTCATTATACGTGGTTGTATTTTGCGGCTGTGTTGTGATAGTAGGCTTTTCGGCATCCACCAGCGCATTGACGATGACTACCGCTACATTGCTCGTGTCCTTTGTTGTCTGTGCGCCGGTTGCGCCGGTGTTGGTATTGGTAACAACAACATAGTAGTACGCTGTGCCTACCGTCGCTGTTGAAGGCGTGTAGCTTGCAGCCGTTGAGTCGGTGAGCGCCGTGCCGCCTGTGGTGCTGTTTGTGCCGTTGCTATACCATTGGTACGACAGCGTGCCGCCATCGGCAAGGGGTGCTGCCGAAACGGTTAATGCTGCAGCCGCATCACCCTCATTATACGTGGTTGTATTTTGCGGCTGTGCTGTGATATTAGGCTTTTCGGCATCCACCAGCGCATTGACGATGACTACCGTTACATTGCTCGTGTCCTTTGTTGTCTGTGCGCCGGTTGCGCCGGTGTTGGTATTGGTAACAACAACATAGTAGTACGCTGTGCCTACCGTCGCTGTTGAAGGCGTGTAGCTTGCAGCCGTTGAGCCGTTGAGCACCGTGCCGCCCGTCTTAACAGCCGTAGCAGGCTGATACCATTGGTACGACAGTGTGCCGCCATCGGCAAGGGGTGCTACCGAAACGGTTAATGCTGTAGCCACATCACCCTCATCATACGTGGCTGTATTTTGCGGCTGTGTTGTGATATTAGGCTTTTCGGCATCTATGGGTTGAACCACCGTTACAGTAACTACATCGCTCGTGTCCTTTGCTGTCCTGGTGCCGTTTACACCATTGTTGGTGTTGGTTATCACCACATAGTAATAGTGTGAGCCTAAGGCAAGGTTGGCAGGTGTAGTGTAAGCAGCATTTGTTGCGCTTGATAGAGTTGAGCCACCCGTCTTAACAGCCGTAGTAGGCTTATACCATTGGTAAGTGAGCGTACCACCGTCACTTACAGATGCCCCTACCGTGAGCGTCGTATTAGTAGCGCCCTGTGTTACCGCGCCGCCTGTGGGTTGCGTGCCTATGGCAGGCTTTTCGGCATCCACTCTCACATCCCATTTAGCATAGAGTGTAGTGTCGCTTGTAACTAAACTGGTAGAAAAATTCCAAGCAGTGGTGTATCCTGCATCTATGTACCAAGCGTCAAAGATATACCCAGTACGAGTAGGCGCGGAGGGGGCGGTAACTTTAGCACCAGAGGCTACATATCTCAGAGCAACTGCACTACCACCCTGCGAATTAAAAGTTACACCTACTGCAGGTGCAATAACGATATTATCAATAGCAATAGGAGGGTTGGCACCACCACTGCCATCATTGACCCAACTCAAGACCAAGCGTTTTGTGACACCCGTATAGTCCATTCCCGGCAAGGTAACAGTCTCTTGTTGCCACGCACTTGATTTTGCCCAACGATTCAGTTCAGATGAACCTGTAAAAATTCCACCCGCTGTGGGGGTAGATGAAGTTGGCGATAAAAACATCGACAAATAATCGTAGTACGTAGTTCCCCCAGCGTTTGTTTCGCCCATACATTTCCAATCAAAGGTAAGCATGAATGGTCGGGTTACGGGCGATGCCGTAGGAAACGTAATGTCACGGTAGAGATGTGTTCTGCTGGCGGAATTTACGTCGTAACTATAGGTTGTGCCGCCATCGTAGGAAATGTAGGCGGCTTTGCTGCCGCTCTTAACAGCATTTGTGGCACTGCCTACATGCCATTGGTTGGCGTTGGTACCGCTACCGTTCACAAACGTCCAACCCGTTGTGCTACCTTCAAAGTCCTCCGAAAATACGGGGACTGTTTGCGCAAAGCTGCTCACAGCAAGGAGCAGACTTGCAATTGCAAATACAATTTTCTTTTTCATAACATAAATGATTAAAAATGAATAACTAAAAAACCTCTCGTGGAACGCTAATTGTTTATTTTGCGCCGCATTTAGGCCATTGCGCCATTGGAACTCTATTTATTTATTTTGCGCCCGTTCAAACCATTGCGCATTATCCCCGTTATGCCGATGGGACAGCCATTTAATGAATAATAA
>BNXT01000154.1 GCA_025999775.1 Bacteroidia bacterium
TCCCTGACAAATATTTCTGTGTCAACTCGTGTTGTGGGTTCTTAAAGACGTGTTCAGCCTTTCCCATTTCGACAATTTCACCTAAGTAGAGAAATATAACATTGTCCGCTATGCGTAAAGCTTGGCGTAGTGTGTGCGTAACCATGACAATAGAATAGTTTTGTTTTAACTGTATAAAAAGTTCTTCAATGGTTTTACTGGATATGGGGTCTAATGCGCTGGTTGCTTCATCCGCCAATATAAACTGCGGTTCTACAGCCAAGGAACGGGCTAAACAGAGACGTTGTTGCTGACCAATGGATAAACTCACGGCGGGCGTATTCAGACGGTCTTTAACTTCTGCCCATAACCCCACCGCTTCCAAGTAATACTGCACTATCATACGCAACTTCCTTCTATTCACGATGCCATGTATTTTGCAGCCATAAGCCACATTATTAAAGATTGACATCGGCAGCGGACACGGACGTTGAGAGATTAAACCCATCTTACGTCGGATACGCGTTATATCGGCGCCACTCCGAATAATGTCATCTCCATCAACCAATACACGCCCTTCAATGTTGACACCTTCGATAGAATCTATCAAACGATTAAACGTTTTTAACAATGTTGTTTTTCCACATCCGGAAGGACCGATGATGCAGGTTATTTGTTTATCCGGTATAACGCAGTTAATATCTTTGAGAATATGCTTGTCGTTAATATAAATATTCAGATGTTCAACTTTTATTTCAGACTCTGTTTCACTCCTAATAAACTTATGATTGGGTCTGAAATTAGATATTCGAGCGCCCGATGTTTTAAATCCATAGTTATCTTTACGCAAGTCGTTTTGAAAGGTTGGAAATAGCTTCATTTGATTTGATTTTTCGAGAAATGGTTAGTCAACAAACGTCCGCCAATACTAAGCAGTAGTATAATCACGGTCAATATCAGCGCTGCGGCGTAGGCTCTGTCTTGCACAGCCTTAACGGGGCTACTCAATTGGAAGAATACCGACAACGGCAGTGTTGCAGCGGGTTGCGATAACGAGGTTGGGATACTATCCGTATAGCCTGCGGTAAACATCACGCCGGCAGCATCACCAATAGCGCGTCCAATAGACAATAACGTTGCCGTACCAATACCGGGCGCTATCTGTCGTAAAGCCACCGGCACCACCTCTAAGCGTGTAGCGCCCAACGAATACGTTACATCTAAAATATCACGCGGTAATTGACGTGCAATCTCATCCATCGATCGAATAAAAATAGGTATTATCAAAAGCGTTATCACAATAATACCACCTAATAACGATGAGTGTAATCCCAAATAAACCATAATGCTGAATCCAAATGCGCCGTAAACAATGGATGGTATCCCAAACAACACATCATACACCAAACGCGCTATGTATGCAAACTTGGATTTAGTATTCAAGTATATATTGATATAAAAAACGACAGGTAAGCTGACAAGAAGTCCCAATAATGTTGAAGCGCCCACAATATACAACGAGCCTACAATAGCATTAAGAAGTCCGCCGCTATTCGCTTGTCCCAAGAAAAACCCACTACGTGGCAATTCCGTAAGCATACTCCAACTCATGCTTTTCCAGCCTGTACGAATGATAGTATAAGTGATACTAAGTACACAGGTTACCACGACAATGGTGGATAACAGCATCAGGAGTTTAAAAAACAATTCTTCAAAATAAGTACGTTTTCTCATATCACTAACAGGGTTTTATACGGTATAAAATGATACGAGAAATCAAGTTAAACAGGAGAATAACCACAAAAAGTATCAAGGCGGCAAACATCAACGCAGCTTCATACAGAGGTAACGAGAGCATTTCCCCATAGTTATTGGCAATCAAAGCAGGTAGTGGGTAACATGCTTCAAGGATGGAACGTGGTGTTTCAGGGAGGTTGCCGCACACCATGAGCACGGCGATAGTTTCACCAAATGCGCGCGAAATCGCTAAGACCACCGTTGCTAAAATACCGGGTAAACTCTTACGCAAGACAACATGCTTAATCGTTTGCCATCGGGTTGCACCCAAGGACATTGAGGAGTCTCGTAAATCATTGGGTATCGTCATAAATAATTCGATAAACAAACTCACTAACAACGGCAGTATCATAATACCCAGCACGATACCACCTGCAAGCGCCGTATAACCTGTGGAAAAATCCACAAAACGAGGGGCTAATTTAGTGGATATCCAAGGTACTACCAATAACGTACCCCATACGCCATAGATCACCGAAGGTAATCCTGCTAATATATCTAAGATAGGAAACATCCATTTACGTACTCTACTATTGGCGTATTCAGTCAAATAGACCGCAGTCAATAAGGCTACCGGTAGCGCTAAAATGATGGCTATGCCTGTAACTAAAAGCGTTCCCATCAAAAAGGGTAAAAACCCAAATTCGCCTTTTTGGGGTTTCCAGCTACTTGAAAACAGAAGATCGGCAAGGTTGTATTCTTGTATTATAGGTGCAGATTTAATGTATAAACCTACACCCATAACAACGATCACGAGCAAGGATGCGACGGTCAAAAAAAACATCACACCATTGGCTGTTCTGTCTTTAAGTATTCTGAAACTATTTACCTTCATTCTTCAAAAGATCGAGACCTTTCTGTAATTTTTCTTCAGATAAACCTATGTAACCAACGGGAACATTATGTTGTTGACCATCTGTAAGGATGTATTTCAGAAATTCTACCACCGCTTGATTTTGGGGCAAGCCCTTAGTTACCAAGTAGAGGTCTCTTGCAGGGGGCGAAGGGTATTTATCTGCGGCAATAGCGGCGATAATATCGTCTTTTGTATCATAAAAGCGTTCTTCTTCGGTTATTTGTCCGTCGTTATTACCATCTACAGGGAGTACAATAATACCGGTATTCGGCAGATGTGTTTGATCATCATAAGCGTAGGAGAGGTTATTCAAGCCTATGCCTAACTTATCATCTTGCACGGCTTTAGCCAAACCCGGATCGCCGAACACAGCCGTACCTTTAAGGTCTTCTTGTTTTTTACCCAGCCACAAAGCCCATGTTTCAGCGGCGCCACAGGCATCCGACCGTGTATAGACATGTGCTGCCGTTTTATTGGAAGTGCCCAACACTTGTCCCCACGTTTTATACTCCTGCGTAATCCACAGTTTGATTGCCGTTTCGCGAGAAAGTCCTTTGTTAAGCAATTCTGCGAGAATCGGATTGTTTACGTTGATAGTTGGAACTACGGCATCCTTAGCTACCGCAAAACCCAAAGCTCCTTTTTCTTGTTCGGGAGGATAAATTTCGCGTGAAACCATCCCCAAATCCACTAAGTTAGATAGCACGTCGGTCATCCCTTTCCCTGCGCCACCTGTGGATACATCAATTTTAACGCCGGGGTGTAACTGTTGAAACTCATCCGCCCATGTACGTACTAAGGGTTCCAATGCAAAAGCGCCGGAAATAGATATTGTACCGGTCAGTTCGTCGGTATTTGAAGCGTTCGTTTTGTGTCCACTACCTCCACAGGACGCGAACAATAGCGCCAGCCCCAAAACGGCGGCTACACAACAAGAATTAAATACATTTGTTTTCATTATGGTTGAATTTATTAGTTAGAAAGAAAGTATCATTTGAGCGCCTAAAATATGACCCGTTTTGACAATAGGATTCTGTTTTTCAGGTTGGAGGGTATAATTAGCTTGTAGCCGTACGTTTTTCAGAGGTACATAGTTTAGACCAATGATAAAGTTAGTAGTTTCGACGGTACCTCTTTTGTAGAAGTCGTATTTGACAACAGGCTGTATCTGAGAGGTTACGTTATAGCCAAAAACAGCGTAATAACCTGTGCTTACTAGTTCATTTGTTTTGCCTGTGATATATTCGCCTCTGAACATTAGTTGTTTGTTCTCATAGCGTAGTCCTGCGCCCAGACGACTGCGTAAGTAGGAATTTGTAGATGTCAAGCTTGTCCAGCCATCATAGTAAGATACTGCAATCGATAGCTCTTTTATCGGATTCACCGTAATAATACCTGTG
>BNXT01000155.1 GCA_025999775.1 Bacteroidia bacterium
ATATTGACTATCTGGGGGTCAAATACTTGTCTGAAAAAACGAGTGCAGGAATTAAATACTACATTGCTGGTAATAATCAAAAGTATAAAATCAACTTGGAAGATGCCTCTTCTGGTACGCAAACTTTAGTCCCGTTATCCTTGATTGTAGAGTATTTTTCAAAATACTACGATTTTAGCAAACGATTTAACAATATCGTTTTTGATTATTTATCCCGCAACGATAGTCTTAAAGATTTTCGTGCAGAATTGAATATTGGCGAGATAAAAAACAGAAACATTCACATTCACATAGAAGAACCCGAATTGAGTTTATATCCTGAAAGTCAACGAAGTTTGATTAACTTTATCGTAAATCGCTGTTTTGTAGAAAAGCATAATGATTACAATATGACAGTTATGTTGGCTACTCATAGTCCATACATTATCAATCAGTTGAATTTGTTGATAAATGCTTTCGACAAGGAAAAATTAGTTGAAGGTGCAAAACTGAACTACGATAATGTTTCGGTTTATCAAGTTGAAGACGGAAAAATCAATGATTTGAAAATACAAAATGAACGCTTGATAAATACCAATCCGCTTTCAGACACAATCAACGATATTTACGACGAATACAATCAACTATGACGATGAAAGATTTATTGGAAAAAGATTTCGTTTCTCATTATAGGTTGTCAGCAAGTCCTTCTGTCAATGTTGTTTCTACAAACGATACGAGTTTTGAGGTTCAAGATTAGTAGCCTAAAATCTTGAGCATGGACTTGTGGCTTTGCTCTTTGGCAAACAGCTTGGTGAAATACTCGCCATTTTCGTCGCGGTCAATGAGGATGTGCTTTGGAGCCGGTGTGAGGCAGTGCTGAATACCGCCGTAACCACCCAACGATTCCTGGTAAGCGCCAGTATTGAAAAATCCGATATATTGAGGTTTATCAAGGTGTAATTTCGGAAGAAAAACGGCATTGGAACGCCCTTCGGAATTGTAAAAATCCTGACTGTCACAGGTTAATCCTCCCAGAAAAACACGCTGGTACTCGTGATCCCAATTGTTGATTGCCAACATGATATAGCGCTGATTGATACCCCATGTATCCGGCAATGTTGTCATAAAAGAGCTGTCAATCATATACCAAAGTTCACGGTCGTTTTGTTGTTTTTGATTAATGATAGAAAACAATGTAGCGCCACTTTCTGCTACGGTAAATGACCCAAATTCTGTAAAAATATCCGGTTCAACGATTCCACGTGCGTTACATACCTGTTGAATTTGTGCAACAATCTCTTCGGATATGTATTCATAATCGTAACTGAATGCTAAACTATTTCTAAAAGGGAAGCCGCCGCCGATGTTTAAACAGGTCAAACTGGGACATACTTTTTTCAAATCACAATACACATTAACTGCTTTGGAAAGTTCATTCCAATAGTGTGCCGTATCCCGAATACCCGTATTGATGAAAAAATGTAACATCTTTACTTCAAACTTACTGCGTTTAATGCGTTTAATATAGAAATCAACAATATCGTTGTACCTAATACCCAAACGCGAGGTATAGAACTCAAACATAGGCTCTTCTTCAGAGGCAATACGCATCCCGATTTGGCATTTTCCGGTTACGTTCGTCTCTAACAAATCCACTTCTTCTTTGTTATCCAAAATAGGTATTGTATTGACGAAGCCGTTATTTATCAGTTCGGCAATATTCTCAATGTATTGAGGACGTTTGAACCCATTGCAAATGATATGTACATCTTTGGAAATCTTGCCTTGTTCGTATAACTCATTAACTAAATTGATGTCAAAAGCAGAGGATGTTTCAATGTGAATATCGTTTTTTAAAGCCTCTTCCATGACAAATGAAAAATGTGAACTCTTAGTACAATAACAATAATGGTATTCACCTTGATAATCAACTTTCGCCATAGCGACATTGAATAAACGTTTAGCACGCTGTATCTGACTACTTATTTTAGGTAAGTACGTGATTTTTAAAGGCGTTCCATATTGTTTAATAATGTCCAATAAAGGCACGTCATAAAAATACAACTCATCATCAATGAGTTTAAATTCTGCCTGTGGAAATTCAAATGTTTGTTCAATTAAATCAATGTACTTATTTTTCATATTCCAAATGTAAGTAAGTTAGATAGTTAATTTTTTTTCAATCCGATTCAGTTAGTTTGTCTAAATGGGCTGCAAAGATACGAATAATTTTTTCAAAAAAACAAGCTTTTTTTGAAAAAATAGTCTGGAGTATGGAAAGTTGAGTTTGGAGTGTTTATTTATACATTATTCAGGGGTCGTCATTGCGGGCTTGACCCGCAATCCCCTGCAACAGAGGAGGGTGAGGTATGCGCCGTGCCGATGCGATTGTAGAGACGTAGCATGCTACGTCTCTACGTGCAATTGTCTGAACCTTGATTTTCATAAGATTTTCAAGATTAACAGGATTTTAATAATGAATAATGTGGGGGAATTTCTAAATTTATCAATTCCACACTCCACACTCCACGCTCCACCGTATTTATAGTGATTATTTAACAAACAACATCCCGTTATGATAGTCCAACACTATTTCAAAGTTGTTCAGAAAATCGAAACCTACGATGCCGTTTACACCAAACGCTGGCAACAACTGGATTTCGCTTGGCAAGTTTCCGTATCGTACAGCAATAGTACGCTGCCCGAATGTACTGTTTAACCGATATACGGCAGTTTCAAAGTTGCCTAACACCGGATAAAAGTCACTTTCAGTACCAATGCTCTCAATGCCCGCAAAGAAAGACGCATCTAAATATGACAGTTTGGCGCCCGTATCGAAAACTACCTTTGCTCGACGTCCTGCTATTGTGTTTTCTATCACAGGGACATTGCCGATAGAAAATGTTACAGGTAGCGAGTCAAAGCCGTCTGTCGAAATATCTCCGTTCTCACTGAAAGCCGCAACTCCTGCTTTGTAATCAAATCGCACAGCATAGTTTCTCAAAATATCAGCGCCAAGCAGGGTAGTGAAATGAAATCCAGCCATGGCGCTTAACGAAGCAGACGTTATGCCACCCATCCCCTGTGTTACCGTATCAAAACGTCGCCCACAAAACAGCAAACTGTTGTCAGTGTGAATAGTTATCGGATTGCCTGTATCAATCAGGCAAACATTCTCCCCTTCCCGAATAACCGAATGTCCATTCAAAATTTCTATCTCTTTAATGTTCATATTCTTACATTTTACATTCCACATTCCACACTCCACGCTCATTCTGTAAATCCTGATTCAGACAATGGAAAGCGATTAATAGGTTATTTGTAATGCGCCCTTGCCGAAAGGATAAAAACAGTTTGCGCATTGTCATTGATTTCATATATCAATCTGTTTGCAGAATCTATCCGTCGCGACCATTTGCCCGAAAGCTCATATCTGAGCCTTTCGGGTTTTCCCGTACCGGTCATCGGATGAACTTCTAATTCAGTCAACAAGATTTCTATTTTTTTCAAATTCTGCTTATTGCCAGACAATTTGAAAAACTCAATGTCTTTTAAAGCCTTGTCGGCTAAATCTACATTATACATCTCCAAACAGATGTTTCTTAATATCCGGCGTCAAACGGGTTATTTTCCCATCTTTTACTTGTTGTGCCCCTTGTTCAATATCTGACAAATTATCTGCATTCAGAAAATAAGGGTCGCCAGATGGACTTGGATTGTCATCCACAGCGCGAAGAATAAACATTTTTTTGCGACGTCGTAAATAGACAGGTTGCGTTTGCGCCAAATCAAAATACTTATCACCGCTTTGCGTAAGTTCTCGTGTACTAATTGCTATCATAATGCAAACTTTTTGCAAATATACAAAAAATATTCTTTACCACAAAACTTGGTTAATTCTTTTTTGAGGCGCTATCACTTGTCTGAACCTTGATTTTCATAAGATTACAAAGATTAACAGGATTGGAAACAATGAATAATATGGGGAAATTTCTAAATTTCTGCATTTCTAAATTCCTAAATT
>BNXT01000156.1 GCA_025999775.1 Bacteroidia bacterium
CAGCGGCAATATAACAGGACTGACGGCAAATACGCAATATCAGTTCTACGCTTATGCAATCACGGTAAGCGATACTACTAATGGCGATACCCTGACGTTTACGACAACTTCTGCTACAACTACACCTCCAACCGTTACCACGTTTGTCGCTACAAACATCACGCAAACAACGGCAACACTGAACAAATCGGTAACAGTAGGCAGCGAAACCATTACCGAGCAGGGCTTTAAATACAAGCAAGCCTCTGCCAGTGCGTGGACTACAAGCACAAGCGGCAATATAACAGGACTGACGGCAGGTACGCAATATCAGTTCTACGCTTATGCAATAACGGCAAGCGGTACTACCACTGGTACTACCCTGACGTTTACGACAATAATTGCACCTCCAACCGTTACCACGCTTGCCGCCACCAATATTACGTCAACATCAGCAATACTGAACAACACAGTAATAGTAGGTAGCGAAACCATTACCGAGCAGGGCTTTAAATACAAACAATCTTCTGCAAGTGCATGGACTACGAGCGCAAGTGACAGTTTAACGAACCTGACGGCAAATACGCAATATCAGTTCTACGCTTATGCAACAACGGCAAGCGGTACTACTAATGGCGATACCCTGACGTTTACGACAATTTCTGCTACAACTACACCTACAACCGTTACCACGTTTGCCGCTACAAACATTACGCAAACAACGGCAACGCTGAACAAAACGGTAACAGCAGGTAGCGAAACCATTACCGCGCAGGGCTTTAAATACAAGCAAGCCTCTGCAAGTGCGTGGACTACAAGCACAAGCGGCAATATAACAGGACTGACGGCAGGTACGCAATACCAGTTCTACGCTTATGTAACCACGGCAAGCGGTACTACCACTGGTACTACCCTGACGTTTACGACTACAATAGCGCCGCCAACCGTTACTACGCTTGCAGCCACCAATATTACGTCAACATCAGCAATACTGAACAAAACAGTAATAGTAGGTAGCGAAACCATTACCGAGCAGGGCTTTAAGTACAAACAAACCTCTGCAAGTGCGTGGACTACGAGCACAAGTGACAATATAACAGGACTGACGGCAGGTACGCCATATCAGTTCTACGCTTATGTAACCACGGCAAGCGGTACTATCAATGGCAGTACTCTGACGTTTACGACAACTTCTGCTACAACTACGCCACCAACCGTTACCACGTTTGCTGCAACCAACATTACGCGGACATCAGCAACGCTTAACAAATCGGTAACGGCAGGTAGCCAAACAATTACCGCACAGGGCTTTAAATACAAACAAGCCTCTGCAAGTGCGTGGACTACGAACACAAGTGGCAATATAACAGGACTGACGGCAGGTACGCAATATCAGTTTTACGCTTATGTAACGACGGCAAGCGGTACTACCAATGGTACTACCCTGACGTTTACGACTACAATAGCGCCACCAACCGTTACTACGCTTGCCGCCACCAATATTACGTCAACAGCAGCAACACTGAACAAAACAGTAACAGTAGGTAGCGAAACCATTACCGAGCAGGGATTTAAGTACAAACAATCCTCTGCAAGTGCGTGGACTACGAGCACAAGCGACACTATAACAGGACTGACGGCAAATACGCCATATCAGTTCTACGCTTATGTAACAACGGCAACAGGTACTACCAATGGTACTACCCTGACGTTTACGACAACAATAGCGCCGCCAACCGTTACCACGCTTGCCGCCACTAACATTACGCAAACAGCAGCAACACTGAACAAATCAGTAACGGCAGGCAGCGAAACCATTACCGCGCAGGGCTTTAAATACAAACAAGTCTCTGCAAGTGCGTGGACTACGAGTGCAAGCGGCGATATAACGGGACTGACGGCAAATAGGCAATATCAGTTCTACGCTTATGCAACCACGGCAAGCGGTACTATCAATGGCGCTACTCTGATGTTTACAACCTCTGCTGCTACAACTACGCCTCCAACCGTTACCACGCTTGCCGCAACCAATATCACGCAAACAACGGCAACGCTGAACAAATCAGTAACGTCAGGCAGCGAAACAATTACCGCGCAGGGCTTTAAATACAAACAAGCCTCTGCAAGTGTTTGGACTACGAGCGCAAGCGGCAATATAACAGGACTGACGGCAAATACGCAATATCAGTTCTACGCTTATGCAACAACGGCAAGCGGTACTACTAATGGCGATACTCTGACGTTTACGGCAACTTCTGCTACAACTATTTCGGTTACAAGTGTATCGCTTAACAAAACTGCCACCACGCTTGCCGTTGGCGGCACCGAAACGCTAACTGCAACGGTATTGCCTGCCAACGCCACGAATCAAAACGTAACGTGGAGTAGCAGCAATACGAGCAGAGCAACGGTAAGCAGTAGCGGTGTGGTAACAGGTGTATCTGCGGGCAGCGCCATCATCACCGCCACCACGCAGGACGGCAGCTTCACGGCAAGTTGCGCAGTAACGGTAAGTGCCACTAATATTTCGGTTACAAGTGTATCGCTCAATAAAACGTCCACCACGCTTGCCGTTGGCGGCACCGAAACGCTAACTGCAACGGTATTGCCTGCCAACGCCACGAATCAAAACGTAACGTGGAGTAGCAGCAATACGAGCAGAGCAACGGTAAGCAGTAGCGGTGTGGTAACAGGTGTATCTGCGGGCAGCGCCACCATCACCGCCACCACGCAGGACGGCAGCTTCACGGCAAGTTGCGCAGTAACGGTAAGTGCCACTAATATTTCGGTTACAAGTGTATCGCTCAATAAAACGTCCACCACGCTTGCCGTTGGCGGCACCGAAACGCTAACTGCAACGGTATTGCCTGCCAACGCCACGAATCAAAACGTAACGTGGAGTAGCAGCAATACGAGCAGAGCAACGGTAAACAGTAGTGGTGTGGTAACAGGTGTATCTGCGGGCAGCGCCACCATCACGGTAACTACAGCGGATGGCAGTCGTACTGCTACTTGCACCGTAACGGTAGCAACCGCTGTTACTCCACCAACCGTTACCACGCTTGCCGCCACCAATATCACGCGGACAACGGCAACGCTAAACAAATCGGTAACGTTAGGCAGCGAAACCATTACCGCGCAGGGCTTTAAATACAAACAAGCCTCTGCAAGTGCGTGGATGACAAGTGCAAGCGGCAATATAACAGGACTGACGCCAAATACGCAATATCAGTTCTACGCTTATGCAACCACGGCGAGTGGTACTACCAATGGCAATACATTGACGTTTACGGCAACTTCTGTTACCGTTACCACGCTTGCCGCTACAAACGTTACACATACAATGGCAACGCTGAACAAATCAGTAACGTCAGGCAGCGAAACCATTACCGCGCAGGGCTTTAAGTACAAACAATCCTCTGCAAGTTCGTGGATTACAAGTGCAAGCGGCAATTTAACAGGACTGACGGCAGGTACACAATATCAGTTCTACGCTTATGCAACAACGACAATAGGTACTATCAATGGCGATACTCTGACGTTTACGACATCTGGAACCACTGGCATTGCCGAGAGTTCTTCCGTCCAACTGTCGATTTACCCCAATCCTGTCGTTAATGGAGAGTTGAGAATTGAGAGTGAAGATTTGAGAATTGAGAATGGAGAATTGAGAGTGGAAATTTACACTGTGAATGGTGCAAAGGTGCTTGAAACGCCATTGTCAATTGTCAATTATCAATTGTCAATTAACATTGCACATCTTCCCTCAGGCGAGTACATTGTGAAAATAGGGAATAGGGTAGCGAAAGTGGTGAAAAAATAATTGAGAATTGAGAGTGGAAAATTGAGAATTGAGAATTAGGGGTGGGGTTTGCCTGCCCCTTTTTCGTTAGTTGAGAGTTGAGAGTGACAAACAGTGTGGAGTGTGGAGTGTGGAGTGTGGAATTGAAAAATTTAGGAATTTAGAAATGTAGAAATTTCCCCCACATTATTCATTATTCATT
>BNXT01000157.1 GCA_025999775.1 Bacteroidia bacterium
GTTCTACTCCCGCAGGTCGCTGACCTGCGGTTATGAAAATCTTGGCTTTCAGCCAATTTGTCTGGTCTTTTAGTCCGAAGGTGACGCAGATTTTGCCCGTTAGGGCATTCATATCAATAGAAAAAATGTCCCTTGCCGAACTAAAACCTCGTAGAGGTTTCACGTTATTCGATCGGTTTAAAAATATATTTTTCATTGTATTCAATTTCAAATAATTTCAGAAACTCAAGATACTCTTCTTGAAATGTTCGGTTTTTATGATGTTTTTCTTGTGTTTCAATGTAATTTGCAATGTCGGGAATTTGCGATTTTCCGTAACTAAATGCGCCAAAACCCTCTTGCCACGAAAAATTCCCCATCACCAAACGCTTATCATTAATCCATAACGAAGAACTGCGTTTTATGTCAGCCATCAAATCTGACGGCGACTGTTTGGGCGACGTACTTACCAATGCGTGAACGTGGTCGGGCATTCCGCCTATTACGAGCAGTTTATGTCCTTTATTCGTAATTGTGCCTGTCATATATTTGTATAAATCGTCTCGCCAATGGCTTTGTATCAAACCAAGCCGATTTTGAACGGCGAAAACGTAATGAATGTAAATTTGCGTGTATGTATTTGCCATATTTATAATGTGTTAAATTGTGAATTCCCTATGGGAATTTGTTGTTGTGTTGTACGTTTTTTCTATTGATATGAATGCCCTAACGGGCAAATCGTATATTGTACTATCTGTTCGTTAACTGTGTCCATCGTTCTTTACTTTTTCAAACACAACATACAGTGCGGGCAACACTATTAGCGTTAATATCGTTGCCGTAATCAGTCCGCCAATAACAACGGAGGCGAGCGGTTTTTGTACTTCGCTACCGGCGCTTGTGGAAAGCGCCATAGGCAGGAAGCCCAGCGAGGCGACAAGGGCAGTCATTAACACCGGACGCAAACGAATTTGGGTACCTTGTTTTACACGTTGGTAAATGTCGGTTACGCCTTCTTCTTTTAGTTGATTAAACTGTCCAATCAATACAATACCATTAAGTACCGCCACGCCGAATAGGGCGATGAAGCCTACGCCTGCCGAGATGCTAAACGGCATCCCGCGTAGCCACAACGCCACGATGCCACCAATCGCCGATAGTGGCACTGCCGAAAAGATTAGCAACGACATTGTTACACTGCGGAACGTGAAAAACAGTAACGCAAAAATCAACAGTAATGCTATCGGTACGGCAATTGCCAAGCGTTCTTTAGCCTCTCTAAGATTTTGAAACTCACCACCATAGGTGTAGTAATAACCGGCGGGCAGTCTCAATTTTTCGTTCAAAATCTGTTCTATCTCATGTACCGTGCTTTCAATATCTCGTCCACGAACGTTAAACCCAACATAAATGCGGCGTGCGCCGTCTTCGTGCCCAATTTGGGCGGGAGCTGTTTTGTAACTGACGCTCGCCACCTGACTGAGCGGCACGCGATTGCCGGACGACAGCGGGATGTACAGATTTTCGACGCTTGCCAAGTCGTGGCGCAACTCCTTTTGCAGGCGCACGACCATATCGAAACGTCGGTCGCCTTCAAACACCACGCCTGCCACGCTACCCGCAAAAGCCGTCCGCAAGACCTGGTTTACTTCGCTGATAGTCAAGCCGTAACGGGCTATTTGGTCGCGGTTGTATTCCACCTGAATTTGCGGCAGTCCGCTCACTTTTTCGACAAACGGCTCATTCACGCCCTCTACGTTGCGAACGTAGGTTGCCACTTTTTGCGCTTGCGCTGCGAGGATGTCCAAATCTTCGCCATAAATTTTTATCGCTACGTCCTGACGGATGCCGGTAATCAATTCATTAAATCGCATCTCCATCGGTTGACTGATTTCGTAGTTGATACCGGGTATTATGGATAGAACTTCTTCCATCTTTTCCATCATCTCTTCGCGAGTTTTAGCCGTTTTCCATTCTTTTTTTGGAATCATTGAAAGCATCATGTCGCCGCGTTCTATGGGCATTGGGTCGGACGGAATTTCTGCGCTTCCGATACGTGTTACCGCTTGTTTTATTTCGGGAATTTTATCTTTCAGAATTTTTTCCGCCATACCAAAAGTTTCAATCACTTGCGTAAGCGAAGTACCTTGTACCATGCTGATTTCAACGGTTAAATCCCCCTCTTCCAACGTGGGAATAAATTCACCGCCCAAATTATTGAACATCGTAAGCGCTGCAACGAAAAGCACAACCATCGCAAGGATAATTGATTTTTTCCAACGCAATGAGAACTCTAAGATTGGTTCGTATTTTCGTTTGAGAAAGTTCATTAGCGTGTCGGACAGACTAACCCTAACAGGACTTAAAGACTTGTTAGGTTTTTTCAACACCAGCGTGCTCATCATCGGAACGTATGTTAATGACAGAATAAACGCCCCCAGAATGGCAAATGCCACCGTTTGCGCCATCGGGCGAAACATTTTCCCCTCAATGCCGACCAACGAAAGAATAGGCAAATAAACTATCAGGATGATGATTTCGCCGAAAGCTGCGCTGTTTCTGATTTTTGAAGTAGCTTGATAAATTTCGTTATCAAACGCTGTCATACCGTGCTTGACACGGTATTCCACGCCAGTTGCAGGAGATTGCGGGTCAAGCCCGCAATGATACAACCGATACACTATTGCTTCCACAATAATCACCGCACCATCAACAATCAATCCAAAATCAATAGCGCCCAAACTCATCAGATTACCGCTTACACCAAACAGCCGCATCATACTTACAGCAAAGAGCATAGATAGCGGAATAACGCTTGCCACAAGCAAGCCTGCTCGCAGATTGCCCAAAAGCAACACTAAGACGAAAATAACGATAAGCCCGCCCTCTAACAGGTTTGTGAAGATAGTACCGGTTGTGCGACCCACCAATTCGGTACGGTCGATAAATGGCTCAATAATCACGCCCTCAGGTAAACTTTTTTGTATCTGCACCATACGTTCCTTAACGTTGGCAATCACTTTTGAGAAGTTTTCGCCTTTTAGCATGAGCGTGATACCTGCCACCACTTCGCCCTCGCCATTGCGAGTTACAGCGCCATAGCGCATGGCAGAGCCGAATTGTACCGCCGCTACATCACGAATTAAAACCGGCATGCCGTTAACGGTTTTAATGACAATCCGTCCAATGTCGTCTAAGGTCTTCACTAATCCGATACCACGGATAAAATAATAATTAGCGCCCTGTTCAATATAACTACCTCCTGTGTTTTCGTTGTTGTTTTCCAACGCCTCAAAAATTTCGGTAATGCTAACGTTCATAGCGGCGAGTTTGTCGTTGTTTAACGCAATTTCGTACTGCTTGACATGTCCGCCCCATGCGCTGACTTCAGCGATGCCTTCAGTACCAGCCAACTGCCGCCTCACAATCCAATCCTGCATAGTACGTAGGTCGGTGTCGGTATAGCGATCTTCATAACCGGCAGCAGGACGGATAACATAATGATAAATCTCACCTAATCCGGTAGATATAGGGGCTAACGAGGGTTCGCCCAAGCCCGCCGGAATGAGACTCTCGGCTTCCTTGAGCTGCTGACTGATTTGCTGTCGTGCCCAATAAATATCCGTCTCATCTTTAAACACAATGGTAATAACGGAAATCCCGCTACGACTTAGGCTGCGATTCTCTATAACATTGGGGATATTTGCCATCGCTAACTCTATGGGTGTGGTAATAAACTGTTCCACCTCCTGTGCGCCCAACGTAGGAATTTGAGTGATGATCTGCACCTGATTGTTGGTAATATCGGGCTGCGTATCAATCGGCAAACGTATCGCAGAAACAATGCCACACACTATCAACACCAACGTCAGTACACCAATAACAAGTTTGTTCTCAATGGAGAACCGTATAATTTTATCAAACATGGCTATGTCAATTACAAATTAAAATTACGAATCTTTTCATAGCACAA
>BNXT01000158.1 GCA_025999775.1 Bacteroidia bacterium
AAAATATTTTATACCTTTGCAGAATGAACCAAAAACAATACAATAATAATCTTCGTATGAAAAAAATACTCTTTCTTTTGTTTGCCGCTGTTAGCGCTGCGCCGGTGTGGGCGTGTACCAACTTTATTGTTACCAAAGGCGCATCCGAAACCGACGCGTGCATTATATCTTATGCTGCCGATGCGCACGTGCTTTATGGTGAATTGTACCACTATCCCGCCGCGGTGCACGCAAAAGGCGCGGTGCGCAAGGTCTATGAATGGGACACACACAAGTATTTGTGCGAGATTCCCGAAGTTGCCGCGACCTACAACGTGGTGGGCAATATGAACGAACACGCGCTTGCCATTGGTGAAACCACTTATGGCGGACGCGCGGAATTGCACGACACCACAGGAAAATTGGACTACGGAAGCCTGATATACATTGCCTTGCAACGCTCAAAAACTGCACGCGAGGCAATAAAAGTGATTACGAATTTAATCGAAAAACACGGTTATTGTTCCGAAGGCGAATCGTTTTCGATTGCCGACCCCAGCGAGGCGTGGGTTTTTGAAATGATTGGCAAAAGCAGCCGCGAGGTGAAAAATGCTAAGGGCAAACCTTTTGCACGCGGCGCAGTGTGGGTGGCAGTGCGCATTCCCGATGGCTATGTGAGCGCTCACGCCAACCAAGCCCGCATCCAGACTTTCCCGCTTGCCGATGGCAAAAAATCCATCACCGCCTCGCAAATGAACAAGAATTTTCCTGTCACAGCCGAAGTGGTTTATGCCGATGATGTGATTGAATTTGCTCGTGCTTGCGGCTATTTCAGCGGCAATGACAAGGATTTTTCATTCTCCGACACCTACAATCCCGTTGATTTTGGCGGCGCACGTTTTTGCGATGCCCGCGTGTGGTCGTTTTTCAAAAGCGTGAACGCCGATATGCAGCAATACTTGGATTATGCAATGGGGCGCAACCTCACCCATCGTATGCCGCTGTACATCAAGCCCAATCGCAAACTTGGCGTGCGCGACATTGCTGCCGCGATGCGCGACCACTACGAAGGCACACCAATGGATATGCGCACCGATATTGGCGCGGGGGCTTACGGACGCCCTTACCGCTGGCGTCCTATGACGTGGGAATTGGACAGCGTAAAATATCTTCACGAGCGTGCCGCTGCCACACAGCAAACCGGTTTTTGGTTTGTTGCCGAAAGTCGATTGCTCGCATCGCAACTCGGCGGCATACTGTGGTTTGGCGTGGACGACGCTGCCACTTCTTGCCTCACGCCTATTTTTGGCTGTTCCACTGACGTGCCCAATTGTTTTCGGCAGGGCAACGGCGATATGCTTACCTACTCGCCCACATCGGCATTTTGGCTATTCAACCGCGTAACCAACTTTGCCTATTCGCGCTACGATGCAATGAGCGCCGACATCCTAAAAGTACAAAAAGATTTTGAAGAAGAGTCGTACAGAATTGTGGACAATATTTTGCTTCAAATGAAAGATATAGAAATGGAGAAAGCGGCAAAACAAGATTTGCTGACCAAAGTACTCACCGAGTTTTCGATTACCCGTGCCGACAAATTGTTCAAACGCTGGCAGGAATTGGATAATTATTTGCTCGTAAAATACATCGACGGCAACATCAAAAAAGAAAAAGACGGCACTTTTGAGCGCACACCCGATGGCATTTGTCCGTCTCCATTGCAACCGCATTTGCCCGAAAAAATCCGCCGTGCCATTGTGAATGATAATGGTGAAATATTGAAACAATAATGGACAATGGAATCGGCGCGGGCAGTTAATTACAACATATAATGTGAGCAACAATGAAACTAACACTATCAGAACAGCACAACCCCAACTATACGGCAAAAATAGTGCGGGTAACGGAACTCAAAAAACATCCTAATGCCGACAGGCTAATGCTGGCAACGATTTACGGCGAAGATATTATTGTGGACGATTCGTGCCGCACAGGTGATATGATGGTACATTTCCCGATTGAGTGCTGTATTGCCGAAAAATATCTTGTCGAAAATTCACTCTACCGCAAAGGTGCAGTGGACGTTGCCAACAAAAATCCTGAGCGGTTTGGCTTTTTTGAAAAGAACGGGCGGGTACGTGCCACGCGCATTCGCGGCTTGGTGTCCAATGGTTTTTTGATGCCTGTTGCCTCGCTAACGTGCTACCTGCAAGGCGGACAAAAGTTGCCAATGTGCGATGGCACGAAGTTTGACGAGATTAATGACGAGCAGATTTGCAAAAAATATGTTCCCAAATTCAGCCGTAGCGGACAAGCCCGTGCAAGCGGAAGAGGGCGTCCTGCCTCAATTTCGGCACGTATCGTAGAAAGACAATTTCGTTTTCACTACGATACCGAAAAGTTAGAAAACAATCTCGAATATTTGTTTCCCAATCAATTGCTGCACATTTCGTACAAGATGCACGGCACGTCTGCGATATTCAGCCGCATCTTGGTGCGCCGCACCAACAACATACTGCTCAACGTTTTGCTGAAATTGCTGTGCATCAAAACGGTGAACTATCAGGATATTTGGTCAAGCCGCAAGGTCATCAAAAATCAACGACTGGGCATAGGAAAGACCGAATCTTTTTATGCTTACGACGTGTGGACAGAAGCCTACAAATCGGTGATGAAAAACGCGCTCGAAGACGGCATCAGCATTTATGCCGAAATCGTTGGCTATTTGCCCGAAGGCGCTGGCATTCAGGGCATTTTTGACTATGGTTGCACGCCGCACACCAACAACGAACGCTACGAATACGGCAAGCACTACGACATCTACGTATATCGCGTAACTCGCACCGATGCTGAGGGCAGAGCCTTCGAGTATTCGCCCCAAGAGGTGCAGCAATATTGTGCTAAACACGGTTTGAAACCGGTGATTACGCTCTGCGAAGGCATTGCCGAAACGCTGTATCCCATTGCCACAGAGCCTTTGGAGGAATGGCGAAAGAATTTCTATCAGTCGCTCAAAAACGACCCGCGCTTTCACCTTGAACAGCGTTGCATCATTTGTCAAAACGACGTGCCCGCCGAAGGTATCGTCATTCGCATTGTAGAGGCAAGCCTTGCATTCAAAATCAAATCAAAAGCCTTTCTCATCAAAGAATCTGCCGAGTTGGACGCTGCCCAAAATGAGAATATTGAGGATGCAAATTGACGATTGAGGATGTTCATTCTTCATTGTTAATCTTGTAAATCTTGGTTCAGACGATTGTTTTTCAATTTCAAAAATATTTTGTATCTTTGCACCATCAAAAAATTGTATTTGTAACCTGACTATATGTCTTCTTAAATTGTGTTTAATTATGAAAGTATTGAAAAGGAGTTTAATTATTTTTGTGGCGGCTGTAGCGTTAACATCGTGTGGGTCTTCGAGTAAATCTCTTAACAAAGGCGACTACTATTCGGCAACCATCCGGGCGGTCAGTGAGTTGCGTTCAAAGCCGGACAAGGTGGAGGTGCAGCAAAATTTATTAACGGCTTATCCGTTGGCGGTGGAGGCTGCTCAACGTGAGATAAGTATCGCTCAAATGGGAAATAACCCGGCTAAGTATGAGTTGATTGTAACCCAATATGAGCGATTGAATAAGATGGCAAGTGAGATTTATGCCTGTTTGAAAGCTACGCAATTGATACCTAGTCCCCAACAATTTCATACGGAATTGGCAGAAGCAAAAAAATCAGCTGCCGAGGAAAGTTACGCTTTAGGCGAAACTGCTATGCAACAAGGAACCATTGAGCAGTCACGTGTTGCTTATCGGTATTTTTTGAAGGCGGATAAATATTACCCCGGCTATCGAGACGTGTCGAACAAAATCAACGAAGCCTTGTATGCTGCTACACTGCGTGTCATCGTGGAAGCGCCCGTTACACCGCTACAAT
>BNXT01000159.1 GCA_025999775.1 Bacteroidia bacterium
ATTAGAACCTCTCAAGGATAGACAGTATAAGAATTTTAACGAAATAATATGTGTACAAAATGACACAATTATATACAAAACAGACCATCCATAAGATGGTCTGTTAAGATTGCCCAACGGGCGGGAGCGGGAATGTTCCTAACGGAACCTCTCCCACGCCACAAAGTTACGAAAAAAAAGTAAATAACCAAATAAAAAGGGTGCATTTCAAATTGTCGTTTTTGTGTATTCCCTAACGGGAAAAACTGGTATGTGCAGATGCTTATTTCTATTGATATGCAAGTCCTAACGGACTATTTTGCCCGTAGGGCATTCATTTAAATAGAATATAGACACTCCACATATTGTTCATTATTCATTATTTCCAATCCTACAAATCTTTTAATCCTACGAATCCTGATTCAGACAATTGCGCGTTTGATTTGGTCGCTTACCTAACGGCAAGCGGGTTGGTAGTGGCTCATTTTTTCTACCAACATTTTGTCCCTAACGGGACATGAATAGCGCCTCAAAAATCCATTGTTCATTGTTCATTGTTTCTATAGCGCCTCAAACTTTTTTTAACCTATTGGATTGGTGATATTTTATTTTTTAGTATCTTTGTACTTTGAATTATCAGGATATTTCAAATTTATACTTGGGATTATCCTGATAATTCAAAGTAGTGGTTTGAGTTATCATAATTTTAAAAGTGTAAAAAATGTATAATAGAAAGCAATTATTTCTCGGTTCTGAGCAGGAAAGTATCTTTTTTTGGGGTGCAAGGCAAACCGGAAAAAGCATATTGTTGAAAACACTGTTTCCCAATGCTTTGTGGTTCGATTTGTTGATTTCGAGCGAGTACAAACGGTTGACCGAAAAGCCCGACATACTTCGCGAAACCATTTTAGCAAATCTCGAAAAAACGCCGGTAATTATTGACGAAATTCAGCGAATACCCGAATTGCTTAACGAAGTGCATTGGTTGATAAGTAATTACGGTGTGCGGTTTATTCTCAGCGGTTCCAGTCCGCGTAAAATTTTGCGTTCAAATGTCAATTTACTTGGCGGACGCGCTTTGCGTTACGAACTTTACCCGCTTATTAGCGCCGAAATCCCGAATTTCGATTTACTCCGGGCGGTCAATCACGGACTTTTGCCCAAACACTACGATTCGGCTAATCCCAAACGTTTGCTTGCAGCGTATATCGGTAGCTATCTACGGGACGAGATTGCTGCCGAAGCCCGAATCAGAAATGTAGGCGCTTTTGCACGTTTTTTGGAAATTGCAGCGCTTACCAACGGCGAAATGGTAAATTATACCAACATCGCTTCCGATTGTGGTGTGAGCGCTACAACAGTAAAAGAATATTTTCAAATTTTGAACGATACGCTGCTCGGCAGATATTTGCCTTCGTTTCAGAAAAGACCCAAACGCAGAGCGATAACTGCTCCAAAATTTTATCTTTTTGATGTAGGCATTGCCAACAGTTTGTTAAACAGAGGAAAAATAGAGCAAGGTACGGAACTTTTCGGCAAAGCGTTTGAACATTTTATCTATCAGGAACTATACGCTCACAGCCGTTACTCCGAAAACGAATGCCCAATTTACTATTGGCGCACGGCTTCGCAGTTAGAAATTGACTTTGTGCTTGGCGACCACGAAGTTGCCATTGAGGTAAAAGCGACAGAGCAGGCAAATGCCAAACATTTGAAAGGACTAAAAGCGTTTGCAGAAGAATACAAAACAAAAAAACTGATTCTAATAAGCAACGACCCGCTCCCGCGTCTGGTTGATAATATACTGATTTTGCCCTGTAAAACATTTTTAGAACGTTTGTGGGCAGGCGACATTATTTAAAACTTTGGGCTATGTTGCAGAATTTTGTAGAAATTTTTATTTATCTCTGTGTAATTGGAAAAATTTATGTAAATTTGCAGTAATAAAATACATTATCATTATGGGTCTAATTGCACAACGTATTGTTCGTATGTCGCCATCCGAAACCTTGGCGATGAGTCAAAAAAGCGCTAAATTAGCGTCGGAAGGAAAGAATGTCATCAATTTAAGTCTCGGCGAACCCGACTTTTTTACGCCGGAGTTTATCAAAACGTATGCCAAGAAAGCTATTGACGAAAACTATACGTTTTATCCACCGGTTCCCGGTTATATGGATCTTCGTGAAGCCATTTGTAAGAAATTAAAACGTGACAACAACGTTGATTATGCACCCAATCAGATCATTGTGTCCAACGGCGCTAAACACGCCATCATGAACACGATATTGGCAGTTATAGATCCGGGTGACGAGGTGATTATTCCTGCTCCCTATTGGGTTTCATACCCCGAAATGGTGAAGATTGCCGACGGCGTACCTGTGGAGATTTACTCCGGTGTAGAAAATGACTTTAAGGTTACTGCTCAACAGATTGAGGCGGCTATCACGCCCAAAACCAAATTGATCATGCTCAATAGTCCCAGCAATCCTACCGGCGCAATCTATAGCTATGACGAACTGAAAGCGATTGCCGATGTTGTTGCAAGCCATCCGAATATTGTGGTCATCTCCGACGAAATTTACGAACTCATAAATTTTGGTCAAAAGCCGGAATGTTTTGCACAGTTTTCGGCTATCAAGGATCGCGTGGTTCTTGTTAACGGTGTTGCCAAAGGCTGGGCGATGACCGGCTGGCGTATCGGATACATTGCTGCATCCGTTGAAATAGCGAGTGCGTGCAATAAGATTCAAGGGCAAATGACCTCCGCATGCTCCTCCATTGCACAGCGTGCTACTGTGGCTGCCATGTTACAAGACCCTACACAATCGGACGATCTCAAGAAGATGGTCGTTACCTTTCAGCAGCGTCGCGACCTCGTATTGTCGCATCTTGCACAGATACCCGGCGTAAAAACCAACAAACCAACGGGCGCTTTCTATGTTTTTGCAGACATCTCCTCCTATTTTGGAACATCGCACGCAGGCTATACCATTCAGAGTGGCGCTGATATGGCTAACTATCTGTTGGATACAGTCTATGTCGCCTTAGTGGGCGGTAACGCATTTGGCAATAAAAATTGCATTCGTTTTTCGTATGCAACGAGCAATGAGAAATTAACAGACGCTTGCAACCGTATTAAAGAGGCTTTGTCGAAATTGCAATAAGTCTTGATTTTTGAACATAACATGGTGGGTACATCAAAAATAAAGGTTACACAGCCATCGGCTATTCGCACACAGTTGGAGCGTTTTATGCCGTTGCGAGCCGTGAATGAGGTTGCTAAGTTATTGCAACAACATCCGATACATTTGGCTATCACAATGCCTCGAAAAAACATACTCGGCGCGTTCTACCCTGTACCGCAATCAGATAAACGCAATAAAATACGCATTAACGGAGACCTCAATTCTTTTGAATTTTTGGCTACATTTTTGCATGAATATGCACATCTAATTTGCCGAAAAAAATACGGAGATGCAGTCGCTACTCACGGCAAAGAGTGGAAGAAACTCTACGAACAGGTGGCGCTCCCTTTTTTACGACAGGGTATCTTTCCCGAAGATGTAACACGCTTATATTATCATTATTTCAGTTCCAGACGCTTAAATGATGCGTATGATGTTGCACTCAACCAAGCATTAAAGAAGTGTCCATCTCGCAGTGCAAAACAACCTACCGTTACGCCAAGCATTGCTGCCAAAGTCAGTGCGGTTCCACTGCGAAACCCGACTGTCGCAACAACCCCCAAACAACCGACGACTACCAACGGTAAAAACAAAGAGCAGCAATTGGTATTGCCATTATGGTAGTTTCTTGTTCATTTTCATCTGTTTATAATTTTTAGTTATTTGATATCCAGCGATATAAAACACTAAGAGGGGTAAAATTTTCATCTACATGCTCGCGGCAATACTCTTGT
>BNXT01000160.1 GCA_025999775.1 Bacteroidia bacterium
GAGCCGGTGAGCATTCCTTTGACGGCTGCGCCCGTGCCATTCGTAAGGGTAATATCGTCCGCTGACAGTCCGGTTACACTCTCGCTGAACGTGAGCGTAATGCCTGTGCTGCTCGCCGTGTTGGCTGCGCCGCCCGCTTCCGATGCCGTGTAGGTTACAAACGTTTTGCCAGAGATAAGCGTTTGGTTTTGCGCTGCCGTATTGCGGGCATATTTGTTGCCGTATTTTGTGCTGTTCGCCGTCAAGTGCACCACTTCATCGCCGTCGCTTTGTGGTAGATAGAAATATACATTGCCCGAAGCGTCTGTTTTCACGTCCTTGATGCCGTACACGCCGCCTGCCGCGTTGGGCGTTTCAGCGCAGGCTACGCCCGCGATATGCCCTGCTGTGATGGGGGTGTTTGGAACAGACGGACTGCCCACCGTGAGCACGTTGCGATAGACATTCACGCCCCCGCTTGCGGCGTTTTTGGGCGCGGTGCTGATTGTTGTCGCACTGACCGAGCCGCCGGTGATAACGACGTTTTGTGCATATATATGGGTGAACCCCGTCACCGTCCCGCCGGAAATTTCCACCGTGCCGAAAGATGCATCTCCGTATAACGAACCTATATTACCAATATATTGATGAGTGCCGCCGGTGGCTGTCACCGTGCCGCCTGTAATACGGATTTTTTTGTTGTTCGGAATTGCCTGAAATGTGTTGCCGATAATAGGCGCATCCTGCTGATTGCGAAGGTTTACAATCGGGTAGCCGGGAGTTGTCCCCGCAAGTATGGAAATATCGCCGCCCATACTACCGTAGTTCGCGCCGGGTCCTATGGCGGGTCCGCGGGTATTACTGAAAGCCTCAACTGTAACATCTCCGGTAATCGTGATGTCGCCACTGCTGTCTGTGGCGTTCTGATTCCAAGTGTTCCCGCCGATTGCCGCACTCATAGAGTTGGATTCAACGTATAGCGAACCACTACCCTGTATAACAATCGAACTACGCGCCGGAACGCCTAAGCCCGCTCCGCCGTTATAATTGCTACTGCCGCTATTCGCCGTGTTCTTTATCGTATTGCTGCCGACCAAGTTCAGCGTTACAGTCGCGTCATTTTTCAGTTGGAACATCGCTTCGTTGGTAACCGCCCCCGTCATATTCACGCCTGTCAGCGTTACGGTTGCCGTTGCGCCGTCCACGATGATGCGGTTGTCCGTCTGCGTAATGCCCGTGCGCAGGCTGATGGCATACGTGCCGTTGTCCAGCGTAAGCACCTTGCCGACATAAGTGTAATTATCGCTTGTAGTAACAACAAACTCACCGTCCGTTGCGGGGAAGGCTACGGTAAACTTCAACTCAGTAGCGCTACGGCTCACGAATGTCGGGTCGATGCCGTTCACCTTAAACCCGCCGATGGCGGTGGTCGAGTTGAGGCTTGCGGCAAACTGATAGTTGCTGGTTGCCGTCAGCGTAATGGTTGCCGTATAGACTGTATGACCGCCAAAAACAGTAGGGGTAGTGTTCCACGCCAGCGCAGCGGTAAATCCTGTGCCGTTGCTGATAGTTGTCGATGGCGTCTTGCCCACCACAGGCGAGGTTACGCCGCTGATGGCGGCGGGGTTGATGGCGGCTTTCACTGTGAACGTCTTGCTCACCGTCCCCGAGTAGTTGCCCTTAAAGGTGACCGTCACCGTTATCGCTCCCGTGTTCGTGAGGTCAGACGTTGTGCTTGCGCCGCGCTTGTATTCCACGGTGTAATCCGTATTCAGGACAAGCACCTTTGCGGCGTCCATCACCGAGGCTATCGGCGTTTGCGGCGTGCCGTCGTAGGTTGGGTCGCTGTTCAAGGTCAATGCGGCATCTGTCAAGGGCTTTGGCGTTATCGTAAACCCCACCGCAGGCGTGGTGAAGGCGTTGTAGTTGTTGGTGACTGCAATCGCTGCCCGGATGTAGTAAGTGCCCGCGTCTGTGGGCTGCGTAGGGTTTGCAAAGGTGCCGGTGCTTTCCGTGTCATAGCGGTATGTTACACCACCGCCGCCGGTATTGCCGGCAACTGACGGCGTGCCTGCCGCCGCCGCGTCTCCGTAAGTCCAGCTCAACGCCGACAAATTTACCGTGGCGGCGAGGGTTGCCCTGCTCACCGCCAGCGTAAACACGTTCGAAACCGCGCCCTCAACCGTAGTAGCGGTTATGCCGCTGTACGTTCCTGCCGGGGTTGCCGCTGTGGTGTTCAGCCTCAGCGTTCCCGCGTTGCTTGCAATCGTGGCGGTTGCCGTTACGCCCGCAGGCACGCTCCCGCCGAGCGTAAAAGGATATGTTCCATTGGCGATATTTTGAGTCGTTATGGCGTATGTTGCGCTGCCCGCCGTGCCGTAGGTCGGCGTTCCTGTTTGCGCACCCGTAACATTCACCCTAACTTCATTCCACACCGCCGTCAGCGTTACATCCGCTACTGGCATTGTAAAAGTTGCGTTCGGCTGCTTCAAGCCGATACTGTTATTGCCCGTCCACCCGCCAAAAGCGTAGCCTGTTTTCTTCAAGCCGCCTGTGTTGTCCGAAACGCGCACAATCGCACCGGGATAATAACTAGCGGTAGCAGGAACGTTTCCGCTTGTTTTGCCGTTGTCGTTGTACGTTACGGAATACAAAGTGGCGTGGTCCCCTAAATATCCATATATCGCGGTGTTGTTGTTGTTGGGTTGAACGGAAGTTGCGATTCCGTATTGCCCGCCGAGAACCTGAACCCAGAAGGAGGCTGATGATGGGTATGTCGCCGGCAGCCAAAAATACAAATATCCACTCCCATCGCTCCATACGTCTTTCACGCCGTAGGGGGCTACGGTGTTTATCTCGCCGCTGAGAGGCAAGTTGGGGTGAACCGGGGAGTTGCCCAGCGTGAAGGTAATGAGGTAAACATTCGTCCCGTTAGCGTTTTTCGGCTGCGAACCCATTCTTGCATCGCTTGACTGGCAGTAGATGCTTCCGCCGTTGATGGTGATGTTGCCGTCGATGTCCTGGTCGGAGGCGGAGCCTCTCCTTGCGTGAACCGTGCCGCCGTTGATAGTAATATTGCCGACGGTGCCCCAGGAACCTCTACCGATGCCCGGACCGTATCCCATATGGGTTATCGCCGTGACTCTGCCGCCGTTGATGATAATGTTGCCGCCGTTGCCGCTGCGTCCGCCGCCGATGGCGCCTGCGCCGCCACGGCTTACCGCCGTAACCGTGCCGCCGTTGATGGTGATGTTGCCGGCGTCGCCGCCGTGTCCGCCGCCGATGCCGGCGCCGCCGGCGCCGGGCAGGTCGTCGTTGCCTGCGCCGCCTTCTGCCGTAACCGTGCCGCCATTGATGGTGATGTTGCCGCCATTGCCCATGCCCAGGCCGTCGGAGCCGCCGACTCCGCCGCCGCCGATTCCGGCGCCATAATCAGAGCCCTTGCTGTTGATTACACCGCCGTTGATGGTGATATAGCCACCATTGATGCTGGTTCCGCCGTTTCCGCCGATGCCCGAATTGGGATTTCCGGGGTTTTGCGCTATCAAGGTACCGGTACCGAGAGACTGCCCGTAAATCGTGAGTTTGTTGCTTCCCTGAACATTTATACCGCCGTTGACGGTGAACTTGTAGCCGTCGGCGAGAATTAAGTGTGCGCCGTCACCTGTGGCGCTTACGGTAATCCTCTGCTCTATCGTTACGTAGGACGATACGACATACCAGCCGTCGGTGAGCGTGGTTGTGCTGCTGGTAATGGGGGTTGCGGTCGCTGTTTGCGTGTTTCCGCTCGCGTCTATATACCAGGTCTGCGCCGATGCCGTTGTTGTTGCCAAGCAGAGTGCTGCTGCTACTAATACTACAGTCCTCGCGAGGAGGGAGGTGATGGGTTTCAT
>BNXT01000161.1 GCA_025999775.1 Bacteroidia bacterium
TCTATTAAATCTCTAATTGTTGTATTTCTTCCCTCTAATTTGATGGTGGACTTGGATATTATTTTTCTTTTTTGCGATGCACAAGAAAAGAATAAAAACAATAAAACAGCTAACACTATTTGTTTTTTCATCATATTAAATACTAAGTTATTAACGATCCCATAAAGATAGCGGATTGCGGTATCCGTTATAAAAATATCCTCCGGTTCTGAATTCATCATAATCCATGTAATAGGGTGTATCCCTATATTTATGTACCATATTCTGTGTCATATTATGAATTACCTTATGACTATAACCTATCCGAGTTACTTGATTTCCATTTCTGTATCCGACCCAAAGAGGAGCAGAATAAGGGCGACCGTTTGTCCAAGTCTGCATTTTTCCATTATGTTTTATTCCAACCGGCCAAGGCGGTATGCCGTTTTCACTTTCATCTAGCTTATTATTACTGGCCTTCCTTCCATCATTTGTATAAAGATATGTACCTATTGACCACTTTCCTATCGTCAGTTCTGCCGCATTTGTTCGGTACCGGTCTTGTTTATCGCCAAAATAGTCATTGGATAAACTAAAAGAATTATGATTAAAATAAACAGTATGAGTGCCTATTCTTTGAGGTTCCAATTGTTTCCCATACACTTCTGTACTACCGTATATGGTTTGCCCGAATCCGTATCCATAACCTTGATATGTTGCACTTGCATTTCCTCCAAAATAATTACTCCCGACACCAATACCAGCGCTAATGCTTAAATCATCGTTGGAATAAACACCTGTCACATTATACCCAATAGTCAATCCACCGGAGCCTAATCCAAAAGCGGACGATACGTTTATTCCAAAATGGTCTCCGATAGGAATGTTCATTGATGGCATAATTTGATTGGCTACTGCATTAATTGCCATGTTTCCTACATGATTCCAAGTTGCAGTGGTTATTTTTCCTGTTGCTAAACCGGCAGTATTATAGCCCAGCCAAGCCATACCAGCACCTATTCCACCTGCAAGTAGCGCTTTTCCTCCCCAATCTCCGGTTGAAAGTCCATGCCCAACATAACCAATAATAAATCCGGCTCCGACAACCACTAAATCATCAATGCCCCACCATTCTCCATTCGGATCGGTATATTTTAGCGGATTGTTGAGACAATAACTATATCTATTAAAACTTTGCGTGTATGTCGGCAGCTGCACGTAGGGGTCAGGACTGAGCATGCGCCCGATGGCAGGGTCGTAGAGGCGACCATTCATGTTGATCAATCCGAACATATCCAAATGCTCGTGCCCCGTGTAGCCCCGTGTGAAAAGCGTTAACAGGTGCGCCCCATCTCGCAAGGTTGTGTTGGTGTCAAAATAAATCTGCACATTGCCAACGCCATACTTGTAACGCCGTCCCCATGCGTCGTAGCCAAAGTATTCGTAGCCTGTGCCCGGTTTGTATTCCGCTATAATGCTCCCCAGATGGTCGGTAGCTACTTCTTTGATAACCCCATTATTGCGTATCGCTATCAAGCCATACGGCGAAAAGATGTACTCCTTAACGACCTCCGTACCGCCATACACCGTTCGCTCGTAATTTGTAGAGTAGTACCGCTCAAAAGCGTTATTTAGCATATCATTTCCCGACACTTTTCGCCGTTCATGCGTCGGACCGTAAACAAACGACATGGACAAAGCATAACTCTCGCCCTCCGTTTCCACCTCATCCTCCATATTCGCCTCTACCTCTACCCCTACACATCCTGAGTACACTATCCCATTGACCTTGTTGAAACTATTGTACGTAATGTTTTGATTACAAAAACCTGTCTCCACCTTTATTACCGCATGTTTCTTGGTTAGATGGTAATCGTAATATCCAACACCCGTTTTGCTTGCTATGTTTCCGTTGCTATGATACCCTGTGCCGGTAGTTAGTCGGCTCAAGTTATCGTAAGTAAAGTTCTCCGTTTTAGAATGTAAATTATCCACCCGCTGCGTCATATTGCCCGTAGAAGCCTGATAGCTGTACGTCTGGTTCATCAAGCCCGTTATCGTCCGAGCTGTCAATTGCCCAAAAGCATTGTATGTATTGGTTTGGGTGCGATTGCCATCCATCAACATACTACTCAATTCCTGCCCTCTTGCATTGACACTCCCTAACGACCATAGCAACACATTTTCGCCTTCTCCTCCACCTTCTTCCTCCTCTTCAACCTCTTCATCTTCATCTTCATCTTCATCTTCATAACTCTCCAAGACGGCAACCTGATAACCATTATTGTAATAATACAATAACCTCAATCCTGAAGGATATTGCTGCCGGTATAACTGACCATAACTATTGTACTGGTATTGCGTGGTCAGTGTATTAGTTCCCAACACATCGGTAAATTGCGTTGTCCGATTGTAGGCATCATAAGCGTAGCTGTGCGAACTGCCATTGTTACACGATATGCTCTGTAACTGCCCTTTGTTGGCGCCGGAAGCAATGTAGGTATAGGTCGTTACACGCCCGCCGCTCTCTGTTACCGTACTTAATCTGCCGTAAGCGTCGTAGGCATTGGTTGTTACGTGGTTTAGAGCGTCGGTTTGCGTTATTATATCGCCCAAAGCGTTGTACGTATAGGATACCGTCCCCGCATCCGGATCGGTAATGGAGGTTTGACGTCCGTAACTATCGTAGGTTATCTGCGTTACAGCGTTGCCAGGCGCCGTTATCGTCTTCACATAACCCGGTACATCGTAAGCGTAGGTTATTGTACCGCCATTATCCGTCGCCGATACCAAATCTCCGGACGCATTGTACGTCTTGCTGCTCACTTGTCCCGATGGCGAGGTTACTGTGCTTGTTAAGCCACTGTAGCCATAGCTCGTTGTCTGTCCCTGATAAGTCTCTGCTGTTTGCCGTCCAAACACATCATACGCGTAGGTCTTCCACTGCACTGTTTCATTCGTATAATGCGGTATTGACACTGCGGTTACTTGTCCCTTTGTATTATAGTTTGTTTCCGTAAAGACTATCCCGCTTGGATTGGGTTGCTCCGTTACTATCACCCGACCTAATATATCTATATATTTTTTTGTGTATGCCTGCCCTGTCGTCTGTTCCGTCGTTACATACAACGCATTCGAACCATCATAATTCCTGCGTATTTTATAGTTTGTTACAATGCCTCCGGGGTGTTGCGTTTGCACAAGCGTACCAAAGCGGTCATAGCTATAGCTCGTTACCTGTCCGCCGATTGCCGTATCATTGAGTAACTGTCCCAACGCATTATACCGCTTGGCGCTTCGCCCTATACCCGTCGTTACCGAGGTTTGGTAGCGATATTTACTATCGTAACCATAACTCGTTGTGCGAGCTGGTACGCCCGTCGCCGTTAACGTCGTCTGCGTCGGCAGTCCGTAGCTATTCAGCACATTGCTCGTCGTACACGCTATCGGTAAACCGTAGTTCTCAATAACACTCTGCACATTGCCTTTCGTATCATACGTGAACTTCTGCCGCTGTGGATAGCTCGTACTCGGATTGGTCTTATATGTCTTGCTCTCTGTCGTTGAAAGTCGATTGGAATAGCTCCGTGATGCCGTCGTAAGATACGTGTTAGTCGTTACCGTCGTACTCGTGCCCCCATTCGTCGTTGCGCTCGTCAATACATTGCCATAGTCATCATACATCATAAACGTACTTCGAGTAACCCCGCTCAAGCTATCATATACCGCCTGTGAAGTGCGCTGCAAGTAAATGCGTTTGCTCCCAAGCGAAGCTATCGTATAGCCCTGCGTCGTCTGCGTCAACCGTTTGTTTACACTCGCTACTTTGACTATCGTCGTTGCCGGTAACGGCACGTAGTACGTCGTATTTAATCCCCAGC
>BNXT01000162.1 GCA_025999775.1 Bacteroidia bacterium
GTATAAGATATTATATCGGATGTTGTTAATTTACAAAAATTTGTCGTTGTTCAATGTGGTTTTCTGCTGTGATATGCAGGTAGTACGTGCCGGCAGGGATATTGTTCGTTGGTATTTGAACACTGAATGGAACAAAATTTGTGGGATTATAGGTTACATTGGTTTCATAAACAGTAACTCCGGTTCCGCTGAGTAGCTTGATATTGCAATTCTGTGTTGTGTTTCCATTTGATGAACCACTGTTGCCACTACCCGACGAAGAGGATGTTTGATTTGTAGAAATACTATCAATAAAAATATTAAGAACATTGCTTGTGGGGTTGGGAGAGAATGTGAAAGCGAAGCCCTCAATCTCACCGCCACCTTCTTCTTCCTCGTCCTCTTCCTCGTCTGGATTGTCTTTGTCGCCGCTATTACCACTGTTTCCGCTACCGCCGCTTGTAGTTGCCTTATTATACTCTAATACTCTCCAATTGCTCCATCCACACGCATTTTGCATGCGTGCTTCTACGTAGGCTTTATTATTTGTAAAACTTCCGATATACACTTCGCGCATGAACCCGGGGATGCCATCCCAATCAGGATAATCGCTGAGAAAAATAACGGTACTTGGATTTTGTTCTCTCCACTCCGCAGCAATGATACCACTAGCGACAGCATTGTTACTGTAAGTTAACACATCTTCAAATTCATTACCTAACGATACGGTACTAAAATTATGCGTCGAACTAATCCATGCTGAATTTGGCGCTGTCGTTAGTGTAACATTCTTACGTGGTAAGGTGTAGTTATATCCTCCAATGTTCAAAGCGCATCCTATCCAGCCTGTAGTACAAGCAGCAGCCGTTACGGCTGCGCTACGGGTTGAAAAATCCCTGTTAACAATACTTATATTTGAACTGGTTGTCCAATCTATATTTGTATAACTCGGAGGAGTCCCAACCATACTGTTAATGGCAACCGTATAGGTTTGGCTATTATAGCTATTAATACTGCTGGAACCTGTTATCCCCACAGTATATATGAGATTTTTATATAAAAAGTCGGCAGACGAATTAAATCGTGTATGCAATTCATTCTTATTCTGAACATAGTACCGCAAAAAACCAGTATTCCCTGATGAATATAGGTTATTATCTAAATCTTGGTACAGTTTTGTTTGCCAATCATTCAACGCTAAAGCGCTCACCGTCGGTACAAAGCAGAAAGCAGGCTGCTTGATATTAGCTTGATACGTAATAGTATTCTTCAAAATAGTGCTATCCAAAATAGTGATGGAACCACTTAAACTACTTAACCCAAATCCTAACATGGAGATATCATATTGTCCTCCCGGAGCGCCATCTAAAGGAAGCATACCGGATGTACTATTAACTACTCTATGTAAAATTGGAATATTAACAGGCATTACCCATAATACTTTTTTGCGTATGTATAAATCACCGTTGTAAATGGTATGAGCAGATTTGTTTTTTAGCGCATTAATGTTCATATCTAATTTTAATTCACTGCCACCCAAAATAAATGAATTTAAGACTATTTGAGGATAATTTGTGCAAGTAGCAAACAAAGATATCAATAGATATCCTATTTTGCCGAATGGCATACTCGCTTGCACAGAAATCAAATTTGTTCCGGCAGAAAATGTTAATGAATCCTTGTTGCTGCTTCCATTGGATATGGCAATGTTCTCGCATTGTTGTGGAAATCCTAATTGATCATAAGCGGCTTGGAAAGTAATGTGTACACTGTTATCAAAGTCGTAATTTTCATCAATTGTATAGATTAACATTTGTTTAGCGGCTGTGCTGTTTAATAAGGCTATTGCCTGCCCAATTGACTGCACAAAATCAGAAACAAAAAAATGTACTATAGGGATTGAACAAATCTGTAACTCCGTATTTTGCATGTGGCGGACGAAGGCTTGGACACCCAACGGAACATTAGCGCCTTTATGCGGCGAATCCACAGAAATATATTTGACAGTTTGGTGATTTTCGTTCGCTAATTCCATCTGTCGAAGCGCTATGCGCGCCACTAAGCCGCCCATACTGATGCCCATCACAACATTGGGATTATTCCCCTGCTTATGATTATTAACCCAACGTATAACTTCTTTAAACAAATTGGCATTCTTCCAAATGTCATCCAATCCATTTTTATAGTCCAAATATATTATGTCAAAGCCCGCAAAATTAATATTGTTAAGCAGAGTTCCGCCGGAATAAGGAATATTTATTGTACCAAATGATGTGGAGTTATAGTTTCCACTATATTTTAAAAAATCTTCAATCGTAATACTATCTCCCATTATACAACTTGGGTCAAATCCTTCGGCAATGATTAAAGGGTTTTGTATGGTCGTATGATTGGAAGCATACCTAACCTGTATTCTTCCGCCTGAATGGAAACTTGATTCGGATAATATAGTATCAAAAATCCCTAAATCCTCGCTATCCTCTTCATCCATGTCGTTAACATAAATATTAGTTTTACTAATGTAGGATGAGCCATCCGTATAGGTGAGTTTGAAATAGATTGTTTTGATACCGCCCTCCTCAAAAATATAACTTACCGGCGTATTCCATGCCGCGATAAGATAGCCGGATTCGTTATTAAAATTGATTTCCCGCTTTTGAATGGTTTTTGTACTATTGCTATACCAAAGCGCCGATTTAAATTCAAAGGAGACTGCGGCGCTTTCAAAGTAAACGGTTTTAGGCGCAACGGCAAACAGTTGTCGTGTGAAATAGGGCGATGCAGCGTTTGGAACTTCATGAATTTGATTATTCGTGATTTGTAATAGTCCCGAGGTTACCGCATCATCGTTCAACTTATTGTATTGGTAGTGCATCATCGCAACAGGGACAGGATAGGATGTAAAACCGCTGTCAATCAGATTGTAAACCGTATTGACGGCGGTTAAGCTAATCGCATTGTTTATTTTCGATGAATACATTCCAAGATACAGTTTTTTCCATGTATCCATATCCACAAAACAGCTATCGTTGAGGCTACCGTTAAAACCGGTTGGGTCAACGACTTGCAAGCCGTAGTCGCTCAACAAGCCCGTTGTGATCTTGCTCTTGTCCACATGTTGAAAAATGTGATCCATGGTATCCTTATAGACTTGTGTTATATCCTGAGCTACCACAAGTTTAGACAATAAGGATAAAATAACTAATAATAATGCTAATTTTTTCATTTTTGTAATATTTTTAATTTTTAATAATATTTTATTTTTACATCAAATTGACCATCGGTAATATTTATAATTGAATCACCTGTAATTTTTTTATAGCTATTGTTAGCCGGAATATTAAGAATACTAAATTTTCCGGACACAATATGGTTTATTGTGTCAAATTGTATTAATTCGATTTCTCCGACATTTTCGCAAGTAATCCAAAAATCACCACTATTCATACTAACTACATTTAAATATGAAATTTTACCTTTAAAATCTTTTTTCGGACTTTCTATACCCATAGATATTCTCCAGATGATGTTTGTACTTTCTCCACCATAACACATAAAAATTAAACGTAATGAATGAAAAGTGTAACTAACATCATATGGCAGTTTTGTATTTCCCAAATAAACAGGGACATGATGTGATGTACATAGTACATCATTAACGTACCAACCAAACGTGTTAGCTCCGGTAGTGGTTTCAGGGGGCATTACGTATTCTTTTTCGCAGGAAGTAGACATAGCGAGTATGGCTACAAAAGTCAGCAATAGAGGTTTAATAAGATAGGTTGTTTTCATGGCGTTATTTTTATTATTTTCCATTCAACACCATTGTGATGGCGTAATTCTACAATACCTTGCCCTTTGATTATTTTCAATC
>BNXT01000163.1 GCA_025999775.1 Bacteroidia bacterium
CTCCACACTCAATTCTGTTGCGCCTCAAACTTTTTTTGAGGATGGGCGCTTACCTACCCTATTTTTCATGTTATGAATTATAAGTTAACTCTTTTTGCAGCATTTCGTAAATCTCCTGCCATTCTTTTTTGTATTTTATCATCAGGGTCCTTCCACAATATCAAAATCGTGCACCGCCTCTATGTTCTCATTTTTTCTATTTTCTACAACAAAATCAAGCCATTGTTCACAATAATCGTCAAAGTGTTTTATCTTGCAAATGCTGTTGGCAAAAGGGCTTTCAGTATATTCAAATTCGGTAATATATCCTTGCGTATGGTGTTTTGCACCAATTATTTTTGCCCAATTTTCGGCATGCCTGCGAAATTTTGTAACGTAAAACCCACGCCCGAAATCTTTTTGAGGCAAACTTTTTTCGAGGTCAATTTCTGTAATTTCTGTATAACTTCCGTGATAAACTTTCATCTTGTACCGCCGTTTTGATAGCAAATTTCGTGAATATCGTGTACCGCCCAAATTTCGTTATCGGTGTGTAGCGCCCACCAATGCTCGTTCAAAAAATCCCATCCGCCGTATTTCTTTAGATAAAACTAAGCGTCTTGAATGTTCATTTTGTATGCCGCAGCAAACTCGGGGACGATAAAAGTAATGAAACTCACCTTATCGCTTGTCTCTTTGTCCAATCTTGATCCCATTACCTTTGCAAAGCGAGTAGAATCCCTGCCTGTGAGCATTGGCGTGGGTTTAATGGGTGTTGCCATATCGTTTTTTATTTGTATTAGTGCAAAGATAGTAATTTTTTATGAATTTATGAAACGTTAGCGGGCACGGGTGCATTTCAAATTGTCGCAAACCATATTGCTTTCACCATAGTGGTTTTGAATATACTTGTTTTCAAAATATGACTATCCGCATCGTGTCCTGTTATTTAGTCCTGCAAGGACGATACTTGACATGCGCCAAAGTGTCGTCCCTGCGGGACTTTGCGATGGGAAGCAGCCTCTTTCCGTAAGCTAAAGCATACGGTTAATAAAGTGTAGTCTCTGCGAGGCTTGGCGATAACAGGACACTTTTGGGATAATCATTTTTCAAAATCCCGTTAAGGAATACAAAAAAACGACAATTTGAAATGCACCCAATAAATTCTCTAATTTAACACAATTTGACACAAAATAATACAAAAATAATTATTTTTAATTTGATTTTGCCCAATAAAAAAGCCTTGTAAATCGTTAAATTATTGATTTACAAGGCTTTATGATTTGTGGAGAATAACGGATTCGAACCGTTGACCCCCTGCTTGCAGGGCAGGTGCTCTAGCCAGCTGAGCTAATCCCCCGTTGTTCCTAATGGGTAGTCCTGTGCAGATTTGAACTGCAGACCCCTACATTATCAGTGTAGTGCTCTAACCAAACTGAGCTACAGGACTATAATTGCAGTCACTACTAAATTAGTAAACCTGAAACAATAGCTAAATAAAAGCATAAGAAACATAGTGAAGAATCTCTCCAGAAAGGAGGTATTCCAGCCACACCTTCCGGTACGGCTACCTTGTTACGACTTAGCCCCAGTTACTTGTTTCACCCTAGGACGCTCCTTGCGGTTGCGTACTTCAGGCGCCCCAAACTTCCATGGCTTGACGGGCGGTGTGTACAAGGCCCGGGAACGTATTCACCGCGCCATGGCTGATGCGCGATTACTAGCGAATCCAACTTCACGGAGTCGAGTTGCAGACTCCGATCCGAACTGAGAACGGCTTTCGAGATTAGCATCACCTCACGGTGTAGCTGCCCTCTGTACCGCCCATTGTAGCACGTGTGTCGCCCTAGACGTAAGGGCCGTGCTGATTTGACGTCATCCCCACCTTCCTCCGCGCTTGCGCGGGCAGTTCCGCTAGAGTCCCCATCTTGCATGCTGGTAACTAACGGTAAGGGTTGCGCTCGTTGCAGGACTTAACCTAACACCTCACGGCACGAGCTGACGACAACCATGCAGCACCTCGCAGACGTCCATTGCTGGCTTATATATTTCTACATAATTCCCTCTGCGTTCAAGTCTAGGTAAGGTTCCTCGCGTATCATCGAATTAAACCACATGCTCCTCCGCTTGTGCGGGCCCCCGTCAATTCCTTTGAGTTTCATACTTGCGAACGTACTCCCCAGGTGGATCACTTATCTTTTTCATTTAGCCACCGAACATTACTGTCCGACAACGAGTGATCAGCGTTTACAGCGTGGACTACCAGGGTATCTAATCCTGTTTGATCCCCACGCTTTCGTGCATGAGCGTCAATTATAGCCTCGTGAGCTGGCTTCCCTATCGGTGTTCTATGTCATATCTACGCATTTCACCGCTACTTGACATATTCCGCCCACGCCGTCTATATTCTAGAACATCAGTATCTATGGCAATTCTCCAGTTGAGCTGAAGTATTTCACCACTGACTTAACATCCCGCCTACGCACCCTTTAAACCCAATAAATCCGGATAACGCTTGGATCCTCCGTATTACCGCGGCTGCTGGCACGGAGTTAGCCGATCCTTATTCTCACGGTACCTGCATCCACATAACTCGTATATGGTATTAGTCCCGTGTAAAAGCAGTTTACAACCCATAAGGCTGTCTTCCTGCACGCGGCATGGCTGGGTCAGTCTCTCGACCATTGCCCAATATTCCCTACTGCTGCCTCCCGTAGGAGTCTGGTCCGTGTCTCAGTACCAGTGTGGGGGATTATCCTCTCAGATCCCCTAATGATCGTCGCCTTGGTAAGCCGTTACCTTACCAACTAGCTAATCATACGCATGCTCATCTCCAACCGATTAATCTTTAATTACCTGATGATGCCATTAAGTAATTCTACGGCGTATTAGTCCGAATTTCTCCGGGTTATTCGCCTGTTGAAGGTAGATTGCATACGCGTTACGCACCCGTGCGCCGGTCGCCAGCATGTATTGCTACACCTGTTGCCCCTCGACTTGCATGTATTAAGCCTGCCGCTAGCGTTCATCCTGAGCCAGGATCAAACTCTTCATTGTAAATTTGTTTAATCTTTTTATTTTGTCCTCAAGATTCTTCTTTCGTACACATACTCTCGTATGTGTCGCATTTCTCTTCAAAGTTCTTTTGATGAAGGCACATTTTTACCTGTGCTTCCTCTGAATATATACTATCTCTAACATATATTCAACCTTGTACTAGCGATTATATCGCTATTGCTTGGTTTACACAATGTCTATGAACTATCCGCTGCTTCTTCCGTAACAACAATCCGCAATCTGCATTATCTAATATGAATACTTCAATAGAATTAGACCCAAATAATCCAGACGCATACGAGTATAGGGGAAGGATATATTTGTATGGTCTCCGCAACTACGAGAAAGCTATTGACGACTACTCAAAAGCAATTCAAATGGAACCTGACAATAATATTGGGTATTATTGTCGAGGAATGGCTTATTATGAACTTAAGAATAGCATAGAGGCAATGAAAGATTTCACAAAAGCAATTAGCCTTGATAAAGAATTTACAGATGCTTACTTTTTGCGAGCATTGGTTAAATCAGATATGAATGACAACCAAGGAGCGATTTCTGATTATGATGAAATCATTAAACGAGAAAAAAGTGCCACACTGTCTGTTAGCAATATGGCAACTGTTTACAACAACAAGGCATATTGTTTAGTTGAACTTGATAAGCCCAATGAAGCATTCCCTTTTGTAAGCAAAGCTCTTGATTTGGACAAAAGTATTGGGTATATATGGGACACACGAGGCGAGATATACTACAAACTTGAGAAATATAACGAAGCTATACAAGAT
>BNXT01000164.1 GCA_025999775.1 Bacteroidia bacterium
CAAATACTTTCTGATATTTTGGTCTAATAGGTTATCGCCGTGTTTATCAAATAGATTAGCTAATTCAACGACATTAATTTTCCCAATTAAAACTCGCTTAAAATTAAAATCCTCCTGAACACTTTTTCCTGTTAGTTGTAAAGTCTCATTAATTCCTTTTCTTGATTGTATTGAATCAACAATGTCTTTATGATTAAAGTATTCAAACTTCACTTGATTTTCAGGAAATCCTGCATTTTCAATGTGATTATCGCCATCATTATTCCATTTCAAACCATTATTCGTAAAAATACATTTTATGTTTGGAATAAAACCGTCAGCAATAAAAGAACGAATATCTTCAACCTTTGGCATTAGGTCATCATTCATTTCAATTGGTTTGCTGGGGTCAAAGATAGCACCAATACTGCCAATTACCCTTTGGATTGAATTTGCAGGAAAATTATTGTCTTTGTTTAAGTCAAATGCATATTTACCTTGAAATATTGTTACCGAGAAATCGTAATCGTTTACATCTCCGATAAAAATGGCATCGACACCTGCATCATTACCACCTTCGGTCATTAAGTTAAAGGCTTCCTCTAACTCAATATTTAGATACGAAGCTACAGACAAGCAAACAAAAGCCTTTGATAACTTTGTTTTTTCATCGCCATCGCCTGCAAATTGTTCAGGATTATCATTCACTATTTTACTAATCCTTTGGTCTACGATATGTTTATTAATGTCCATCTTCTTGAAAAATTATTATTTTATGACTGCAAATATACAACTTTTTCTTTAATCGTGGTTGTAACTTCTCTTTTTCATATCTGTTAATTTTTAAATTTCAATAAATTTTCTACAATCAAAATATGTATTTTCGCCACAATGCACATAGCCCAACTGATTGCTCACACAGCGTGTTGTGCCAATCACTTTGTCAATATTGCGGTGCGAATGTCCGTAAATCCAAACATCAATAGGACTGTCGGCAATGTAATTGCCAAGCTCTGTGGTAAATGCACCGTTAATTCTACTGCCTGCAAAATCGGATGAAGACAACTCAAACGAGGGAACGTGGTGTGTTGCTACAACGACTTTCGTTTCGACTTCGCCCAACAATCGGTGGCTTCGACTACGCTCAGCCACCGACTTTTTGATAAAGTCAAAACAACGCTCGTGTTCCTCGTTGAAAACATTGTAACTCAATCGCTTGCCTTTGTACATTATTCGGTAAAAATCATTTACGCCTTTTTCAGTAATGTTTGCATCAACAATCGGGATTTTCGACCAAAGCGTAGAAACTATAAAATCAACATTATCTATTTGAACAACAGCGTTATAATGCACTTTTACATTGGGGCGAATTGTCATAACCAAGCCATCGGAAATATCCGCCAAATCGAAATAAGTATAAAGTTCGTGGTTACCGATTACGACAATCGTTTCCCTGAAATTTGCCGAAACATAATCCCAAAAATCGGCATTTAGAGCGTATTCAGCCAAATAGCCAATGTCGCCTGCCAGCACAAGCACATCACCCGCAGGTTTGAGCGGGTTTTCTTTTAGGAATTTCCTGTTTTCGGGAAATTCTAAATGGAGGTCGGAAGCGTATTGGATTTTCATGGTTTATAATTGCACATTAAACACCTTGCATACAATCATTAGATTCCTCATTTCGCTACGCTCCATTCGGAATGACACTTACCATGGAGGATGGTTCGTTGTTATTTTTTCGTCCGTTCGTTTACTACCTCTTTCAAGATATTCGTACCGTTAATTGCTGACGGAAACCCTGCGTAAACAGTCATCAGCAACATAACAATTATGTTTAGTATTGTTACTCTCATTTTACGCAGGGTCTCGGCTTGCAAAGACCGCTAACGTTTCACTATGCGCAACGTTTTTTGTCCGATTTGCAAGATATAACTTCCAGCGGGATAATCCGATAAATTGATATTATTTTCTTTTGTTTTTATAACTAATACACCGGAAAGATTATACAAACAAACTTCTGCATCAACAGTTTTCTCAATGTATAGCACATCGTTAGCCGGATTAGGATACGCTTTTATCATTTCCTCGTCAAGTTCTTCTATGCCCGTCGTATTTGTTACGGTAACTTCCAACTCTGCATGTAACGTGTCATAATTGATAGTATCGTTACCTTTAGGCGTATAGATTGCGGTATGCATGTTTACACCAACAGGTCCTACGGATTCCGTGGTTTTGCCACGCCATTTCCAACAACCATTAGTATTAGGCGTTATTACAGCTGTGACCAAAGAAGAACCAACCACAGCCGTTGCTTTCGGGAGCGTGCTGATGTTAGGTCGAGCTTTAGTAATGATAAAATGTACGGGTTCCGATTCTGTTCTTACGTAAAGCGATGTTTCGTCCGTAGTAGCCTTTACAAGATATGAACCGACCGCTATTGGTTCCTGATTGGTGGACATATCCTCCGATTCGCCTTCACGTTTATACCAATATCTCACAGGCGCACAATCGGTGTTCATTGCATTGCAGGTTGAATTGACAACCACGACCGGTGCATCTGCGCTCGTTGGAGTCGGTGTATAAGGATGATTACTCATGGATATCACCAACGTAGGCACTGCTTTATGTATCCTAAAGTCCACAACATTGGATTCAGCAGAGTCGTATCGGTTTGTTTCTGCCGATTTGGCTTTCACACAGTAAGAGCCGGGTACCGTAGGGTATTGTGTCTTATACGTTACATCACCGGAGTCGGCTGATTTATACCAAAAACTAACCTCACCTCCGCCTGTATTGCTATATACTACAGGTTGAGGGGCGGGTCCTAAATAGACAAGTTTTGGATCTGCGGGTAGTGATATCTGCAGATGATTCGGCGGCAATAAAATTTTAAACTGAACCTCCAACGTATCGTTCGTATAAGTGCTATTGTTGCCATGCCGTGTAGTACCGCGTACAATATAATCGCCTTTAGCAGGGTCCGTTAGTGTATCTGCATACGCTGTATTTGGTGCAGACAACAATTTATATTCAAATATTACATCTGTAGAAGTTGAGCTAATGTTTATGGGAGCGTAACTATCGCCAAGGTATATTGTATCTGGCATCTCGAAGGTAATTCTACCGCGCGCTTTAACTATACTAAATTCCACAGGATCCGACGTATCGGCTGTATAAAACCCCGTTTTGGGTAAGATTGCACGAACATTCCAATCTCCTAAATTATTGGGAGCACTGTCTTCATAGCGTTCAGCGTTGTTTACAGCCGCTTTATACTGAAATTTTGGCTCACCACCACTGTTGTTGTGCACTATTTGTATCTTAGATTTTATATCCGTTCCAAACGGAACATCACCAAGCATCGCTATCTCTATCTTTCCCGAATAGTAGTGCAAGGTTATCACCGTATCTTGCCAAAATGAATAATGCGCGCTAGCTTCCAATGTATCCACAAACAATTTATACATGTCAACGCTATCTACATTTTGAAAAAACACCGTATCGCCTACATTTGTGGCGGTATGTACTATCGTGGTATCTGCCACACTGTCAAAACTGCCTGTATAAGATAAAGTATATACCGTAGCGCCCGCCGACGCTGGAACGCTATCAAATTGAATTCCAAACTTAATGTCGTATTTCGGAATTGTATCTGCAAAAGTAGTCTTCGACGTTACAGACAGCACCAATCCAAGAATCCATGAGATCAAAATAAATGCAGTAGTTTTCATTGTCTATCAATTTTACGAATACGATTCTCTCTTCTAATCTAACCCATCCCTATCATACACTA
>BNXT01000165.1 GCA_025999775.1 Bacteroidia bacterium
CATTGTTCATTATTCATTGTTCATTGTTCATTGTTCATTGTTCATTGTTCATTGTTCATTGTTCATTGTTCATTGTTCATTGTTCATTGTTCATTGTTCATTGTTCATTGTTCATTGTTCATTGTTCTGTTCATTGTTCATTGTTCATTGTTCATTGTTCATTGTTCATTGTTCATTGTTCTGTTCATTGTTCATTATTCATTACTTCCAATTCTGGTTCAGACAGTTGATAATTTTAAAAATTTTATGTATATTTGCAGTTTATCTCTAAACAACTATGCACACGGTCGGGATTTTATTGGGCGCTAATATCGGCAATTGCTTGAAAACACTTGAATCTGCGAGAACGCTGATTCAACAAGAGATAGGCTTAATTGACAAAACCTCATCCATCTATTACTCCGAGCCATGGAAAATGGATACGTCAGCCCAATGGTTTTACAATCAAGCCCTGTTGGTACGTACTATACAAACTCCGGACGAAGTGTTGCACACGGCTTTAGCAATAGAAACACGCTTGGGACGGCAACGTCCGCAAAATAATGACAACAGCTATGCCTCGCGCGCCATTGACATTGACCTGCTGCTTATAGATACCCTGACCTTACAAACACCTGATTTGCAGATTCCACATCCACGTCTGCACCTGCGACGATTTGCCTTAGTACCGCTTTGTGAGATTTTTTCGGATTGGCAACACCCCATCTATCAACGTTCAGCTACAGAGCTATTAGATGCCTGCGAAGACCCTAATAAAGTTACTCTATTGAAATGAAACTACCTTACTCCTATATTGCCATTGAAGGTGTAATTGGCGTTGGCAAAACGACCTTAGCTACACTATTGTCGGAAACCTATCAGACCAAACTTGTACTCGAACAATTCGAGGATAACCCATTTTTGCCGAAGTTTTACAAGCGCCCTGAGCAGTACGCTTTCCCTCTCGAATTATCGTTCCTCGTGGAACGGTTTCAGCAACTGTCCAAACACCTTATTACCCCTGACTTATCGTTTTCGTCTGTTATCTCTGACTACCTCACCGAAAAATCGTTGATTTTTTCAGAAAAGACGTTACCGGAAGACCTCTTTACGCTCTATCGACAATTATTTTACATCATTTTCAAGACCCTTCCTAAACCGGATTTATTAGTTTATTTGCTTGCAGAACCTGAAAAACTCAAAGCCAACATCGTCCGTCGGGGACGCGACTACGAACAGGCTATCCGTCTTGATTACCTGCAACAACTCCAAAGCGGCTATTGGGAGTTCATTCACAACTTAACCGACCAGCGAACGCTCGTCATAGATGTCAATAATCTTGATTTCGCCCATAATCCCTCCCATTACGCCACTATCTGCGACCTGATTTCTCAGACGTACCCCATCGGAGTACATCAACGGTAGGGTAGGACGTAAACTGCTAATCTCTTGAACTATTCCAATAGTTTATTCCACCGCGGATCAACGGTTAGTGATGTCGGTTCCATGTTTATTTGTTGCAGGCGATTTATCATTTCGGGGTTGCAATCTTCGAGTGCGTGCATCGCGCTGACCGGACGCTGCAATACAATAGTTTCGTAAATAAAATCGCTCAAATCTATCTGAAATTCTTTTTCCGACACCATCCAAGCGTCTTCATCAAACTGTGTTGTTTGCCCAAAATTAACGATCACTTGCTCGGTATGCTGCACCGGTATTTCCAAGCTGTCTAAACATCGGTCGCAACTCACTGTGATACTACCTGCAAACACAAAGTCTAATACCATCATACGTTCCGACTTGTTAAGCCGGACATCAATATTCACCCGACACTGATCAATCTCTTCGTAACGATAGGCTCTGAACCAATCGGTTGTGGTCTCAAAATGAAATACATGAACCCCGTTAGCTAAGCCGGAGAATTTGAGACTGAACTTAGTCAAGGATGGTGTTCCAATTGAACTTGTCATCTAATTCGCCGTTTTGAATACCCATAAGACGTTCGTAAAGAGCTGTAGTGATTGGTCCTGCATGTTCGCCATCGCCAAATCGGTATGAGGTGCGCACTTCTCTATCCACGATTTCTTTAACCGGCGTAATAACAGCGGCGGTACCACAAGCGCCGGCTTCACTGAAGTCTGTAAGCTCCTCTACGGTTACAGGGCGTTCAATCACCGCTAAATCCATATCGCCCGCTAATTCCCGCAAACTCATGTTTGTGATGGAACGCAGAATAGAGCTTGAACGCGGTGTAATATATTGACCATTTTTGATACCAAAAAAGTTAGCGGGACCTGCCTCGTCAATGTATTTCTTTTCTTTAGCATCCAAGAAAAATACGGAGGAATAGCCTTCTGCTTTAGCGCGTACCAAAGCCTGCAAGGATGCCGCATAATTACCACCCACTTTGTACGTACCGGTACCATACGGTGCAGCACGGTCAAAATCGCGTACAATTTGCATTCTAACGGGTTTAAATCCATCTTTGAAGTAGGGACCTACCGGCGAGCAAAACACGCCAAAAAAGTACTCCGTTGACGGACTAACCCCTACTTGTGCGGCAGTACCAAGCAAATACGGACGCAGGTACAACGATGCACCCGCCCCAAAAGGGGGAATGTATTTCTTGTTCAATCGAATCACTTGTTTGCACATGGTGATAAACATCTCAACCGGAACGGGCGCCATACATATACCACGGGCTGAATGAACCAATCGTTTGGCATTTTCTTCTAAACGAAAAATTCGGATAACGCCATCCTTACCACAAAAAGCTTTCAACCCTTCAAAGCACTCTTGACCATAATGTAAACACGTGGAAGCCATGTGAATAGACAACTGTTCGTCCGTTGTGTATTCCGGCTCACTCCATCGCCCATCTTTGTAATACGCACGCGCGTTGTAATCGGTCTTAAAATACCCAAACGGTAAACTGCTGAAATCAATATCTGTACTCATAATTAATATTTTTTTTCTAACTAATTAGCGTTTATTACCACCCGCATAAATGGCAATGTAATACAGCAGTGTTGCCAAGGAGCTAAGCGCTGCGACGACGTAGGTATAAGCGGCGGTACGTAGCGCCGATACTGCTTGAGGATGATTGGCAGACGTGGTAATGTCGCGCTTCGACAACCATACCAATGCCCGACTACTGGCGTTGATTTCTACCGGTAAAGTGATAAAACTAAACAAGGTCGTCGTACCAAACAAGATAATACCGATGAGCAACAGCTGCGGAAAAGTATTCATCAGCAGGATACCTGCCAACAGTATCCATTGCATAATATTGGACGAAAAAGACACTACCGGTACTAAGGCTGTACGCATACCGAGCCATACGTAGGCTTCTGCATGTTGCACAGCGTGCCCACACTCGTGTGCCGCCACAGCCGCCGCCGCAACATTATTTCCATAATAAACGCCCTCGCTCAAATTCACCGTATGCTGTGCAGGATTGTAGTGGTCTGACAAAAATCCTTTGGTACAAATCACTTTTACATCCCGAATATCGTTATCCGCAAGCATCTTTTCGGCAATATCCTTACCGGTTAAACCATAATTCACGGGAATCTTAGAGTACGCCTCAATTTTACGTTTGAGGGAACTACTGACAATCCAGCTGAGCAAGAATGTCAAACCTATAATAACCCAAATAATGGGTATGCCACCTATCATCATAACCTGTTTTTTTTACAAAGATACACAATTTTTTCAAATTAAGGTTA
>BNXT01000166.1 GCA_025999775.1 Bacteroidia bacterium
ATATTAAATCAACCCTAATTTAACGGCTTGATACATCGCTTGCGGCAAGGAAGCTACGTTTAACTTCTGTTGTATTATTTTTTCTTTCCGGTGTAAAGTGGTTTCAGAGTAGCCTAATGAACGGGCAATCTGAACCTTCGACAGACCACAAGCATACGCCTTCAACAGCGTTTTTTCTTCTAATATCAAATCAAGGGTTGCTAATGCTTTGAATTGAGCTGTTGCCGGATCATAAACAAACCTCTCTCCTGTAGCGCGATCGAAAATCTCCGCAATATCGAACAAACTACTATCTGTTGCATAGATCTTACATATAGCATGATAAACATTCGGTGTTTGTGTGAAAAACACAGGAATGATACGTTGCCTCATATAATAGTTTTTCGATTCGGAAGATTTTAGCAGGATGCCATATTCAAGTACTAAATTGATTTGACGCTCTATGGCATGGGACTTCAAAAATTTGTTGGCGCTGTTTCGCATGGTTTCCCATTTGTGGTGGTCTTTGAATCGAAACATCTCTTGGAAAAAATCGAATCTATTCAAGCCTACGTCTATTTTCTTTCGTCCTGATAAAAGCCATAATGCGGATTGCGTTAGATACACTTCTTGGTGTACGTAATCTAACACATAGTAAGAACCACCCTCTAAATCAGCTAATCTATCAAGAAAATTCAGTAAGTTGTTCAGTTCAGCGTTTTGTTCGACATCGCCCATGCGCCATTGACGACCTTTCCATTTATCTACAATTCTCATAATCCACAATTTTTTCTTGTAAAATTAAAAATAGGGTTTCTAATTGAACTTACGTACCACTTGTCCGTTCAATATTACTGTTTCCACTTTGTTATCACCATAAGAATAAGGGATGTATTGATAATTAGGAATGGGTTTTGTAATGAACACATTGGCTGTTTTGTACTTTGTGATGCTTCCTAACGTATTGCTTACACCCATTGCATAAGCGCTGTTGAGTGTTGTTGCAAGGATAGCTTCTTCCGGCAACATTTTGTAACGGATACAGCCTAACGATACGATAAACTGCATATTGCTTGATGGGGATGACCCCGGATTAAAATCGCTTGCCAAAGCGACCGGTAATCCCGCTTGTATCATTTTACGCACGGGCGATAGCGGCATATCTAAGAAAAATGCAGCCCCCGCTAAAATTGTTGGCATAGTATCCGAATGTAATAACGCTTCTATTTCGGCATCACCCACATATTCCAGATGGTCAACCGATAGGGCTTTATATTTAACACCCACTTGGATACCACCGGATAAACCCAATTCGTTGGCATGAATTTTAGGTATCAATCCGTACTTAGCGCCTGCACTAAGCATTCTATCGGTCTCTTCAATCGTAAAAAAGCCTGTATCGCAGAAGACATCTATAAAATCCGCTAATCCTTCACCGGCGATACGCGGTATCATCTCTCGAATGATGAGGTTCACATAGTCTGTTTGCCGCCCCTTATACTCCACAGGCACAGCGTGCGCGCCTAAAAACGTGGCTTTGATAGTCAGCGGGCTATGAGCCTTCAAACGCCGGATGACGCGCAGCATCTTGAGTTCACTCTCTGTTGATAAGCCGTAGCCGCTTTTAATTTCCACGGCGCCAGTACCGTAGGTTATCATGGTGCGTAACCGCTCCAAGGCGGTTTCAAATAGCGTGTCTTCGCTCGTTTCTTGCAGTCGTTTGACGGAATTGAGAATACCGCCACCCTGTCGAGCAACCTCTTCATACGACAACCCTTTGATGGTCTTATTCACGTATTCAAGCTCTCGACTGCCGGCATAAACGCTATGTGTATGGGAATCGCAAAATGCAGGTAACACTAACCTGTCTGTAGCATCCATGATCTCACCACCATAGTTTTGAGGACACAACACCATCGATCCAAAATCGTCAATTTTATTGCTTTCTATCAATAAAAAAGCATTATCAAGCGTTTCTAATTGCGACATCTCTGTGCCCGACACGTTCACTCTATTATGTGTGTCAATACCAACAAGTTGTTTAATGTTTTTTATCAACATAGTTTAACAATTTACGCAATTTATTGGAGGAATAGCTATGCTTTTTTTCGTTTTCTTAATGTTTGGATACATTCACGCTTGGGAATAATCACCGATACGCCGTTGTATAGGAGTTCTTCGGTAATGACGGACACGTTAGCCTCGTGATTTTTAGGTAGTGGAGTAATCACACGCAGATGGTCTTTGTTTACGCCCAATCCTAAGACAATTTGTTCCAACCGTCCGTAAGCGTGCGAATCTTGTCCGCCGGTCATACCTGTTGTAGAGTTATCGACAATGATTACCGTGATGGGTGTGTTTTCAATTATTGCGTCAAGTAAAGCCGTCATGCCGGAGTGGCAGAAGGTGGAATCGCCTATGACAGCCACCGTCGGCGTCAATCCGCCATCAGAAGCGCCTTTTGCCATGGTAATGGAGGCTCCCATATCAACAGTGGTATAAATGGCGTTATAGGGTGGCAAAGCTCCCAAGGTGTAGCAACCAATATCTGAGAAAACACGTCCTTTGCTATAGCTTTCCATTGCCTTGTTGAGAGCGTTGTAGGTATCAATATGCGGACAACCGTTGCACAATGAAGGGGGACGCGATACGACCAAATCCGGAACTTCATGTCCTCGTGTAGCCGGTAATCCCAAAGCTTTTGCTACAATATTGGGGTTTAATTCGCCATCGCGTGGCAAAGTACCATCTAATCGCCCGTGAATAGGCTTAACCGACGGTAAAAAACCTTTCAACAACTCCTCGTAGATAGGGTACCCTTCTTCCATCACCAAAATGGATTGGCAAGTATTAAACAGTTTTTCAATAGCTTTGTACGGTAATGGATATTGCGATATTTTCACCACAGGAAAAGGAACTTGGTCTTCAAAATTTTCAAGCAAGTAATTGTACGCAATACCGCAGGCAATAATGCCAAGCGAATGATCTTTAGCGTCCGTGTAAGTATTATACGTTGATTGTGCGGAATATTGTTCTAAGTCTGTTTGTTTGTTGAGTAAATCCTTGTATTGTTTGCGTGCAATAGCCGGTAACAGTATAAATTGTTTCGGATTACTATGTAGTTTGATGGTGTTTTGAGGGAGAGGTTGCCGTGTTGTAACGCTTGCGCGAGAGTGTGCCATACGCGTAGTAACACGCATCATGACGGGGATGTTCATTTTTTCGGATAATGCAAACGCATCAAACATCATGTCGTAGGCTTCTTGTTGGTTAGCCGGTTCAAAGCACGGAATCATTGCAAAGCGGGCGAGTGCGCGCGAATCTTGTTCATCCTGTGAAGAGTGCATGGATGGGTCATCGGCAATCAAATAGATTAGTCCGCCGTTAGCGCCGGTAATAGCGGAGTTCGTAAAAGGATCCATCGCTACATTAAGTCCGACATGTTTCATACATACTAAGGCGCGTTTGCCGACATAAGACATCCCAAGCGCCGCTTCCATAGCTGTTTTCTCATTTGCAGACCATTGACAATGGAGATGCTGTGCAGCAGCCTCCGCAGAATGTTGTATATATTCCGTAATCTCGGTAGAGGGCGTACCCGGATACGCATAAACACCCGATAAACCTGCATCTAAAGCGCCTTGCGCAATAGCCTCATCGCCTAATAATAAAATA